>NZ_JBWDLI010000023.1:0-27568 GCF_056238625.1 Colwellia sp. F1 | reverse complement strand
TCCCTTTACACAACTGTTGGTTTGGTTAGAGCACCTAACCAACAAAGAAGGCGTACAAGTACAAGCCATTGACCTAACACAGGGCAATAACCAAGGAGAAGTGAAGGTGAGGCGTTTACAGCTTGGGAAACAATAAAGGGACAATTGTGAAGAGTAAAGGGTGAAGGGTTAATTGTTAAGAGCAAAAACAAACAGCCCCAACCCCGTCATTCCGTAGGTCACTATCCCCGTCATTCCGTTGGTCACTATCCCCGTCATTCCGTTGGTCACTATCCCCGCCGTTCCGTAGGTCACTTAATACGGAATCTCGGTTTTTAGTAACGTGATAACAGCAAAAAACAGATCCTGAATCGAGTTCAGGAAGACGAAAGAACAAAGCGTGATAACAGCAAAAAGCAGATCCTGAATCGAGTTCAGGAAGACGAAAGAACAAAGCGTGATAACAGCAAAAAACAGCTCCTGAATCGAGTTCAGGAAGACGGGAAAAGGAGCAAAAGCAAACAGCCCCAACCCCGTCATTCCGTAGGTCACTATCCCCGTCATTCCGTAGGTCACTTAATACGGAATCTCGGTTTTTAGTAACGCGATAACAGCAAAAAGCAGATCCTGAATCAAGTTCAGGAAGACGGGAAAAGGAGCAAAAGCAAACAGCCCCAACCTCGTCATTCCGTAGGTCACTATCCCCGTCATTCCGTTGGTCACTTAATACGGAATCTCCTCTCTAGTTTATGGCATTGTGGTTGAGGAAGACTTTAAGGCTTTGTCTACTTAGAGTCTACCGCTTTCCCTTGCCCTATCTCTTCTCACTTTCATGCCAAATGTAACAAAATGTTCTTGTGTTATTGTTAAATATGCGTATATTTTGTTGCCTGATGTTTTAAACAGCATTTATATCAATTCACAATCAATTTTTTAGATAAAATGGCGAAAAAAACTATGTTTCAAGTCCTATCACGGAAGATTCAAATAGCTAATCTTTCAGCAAAAAAATCCCCCTTTAACTTAGCTTTAACAAAGCCAACCACCAAAGGCGTTCGCAAAGCACTTAAGCCTAGCGCAATAATGATTATGCTATCGCTATTTTTAACCGGGTGTAATGATAACGACACCACCACAGACACAACGCCTGAACAACCGGTAGAGTCAACACTCGACACCGAAGTTAGAGCACTCATTAGCACCAATAACCTAACCGGCGACCCAAGTACCGACAGAGAGCTACCGAGCATTGACGACCCACAAGCCCAATTAGGCATGAAATTATTTTATAGTAAAAGCTTAGGTGGCGATTTAGACTCAGCCTGTGTTACTTGTCATCACCCTATGTTAGGTGGTGGTGATGATCTTGCCTTACCTGTTGGGGTAGACGCTGAGCTACCTGACTTATTAGGCCCAGGCCGTATTCATAGTGTTACCGGCGAGCATTATTACAGTGGCGCGGCAACCGTACCAAGAAATTCACCTACTATTTTCAATATAGCCTTATGGGACAGCTACATGTTTCATGATGGCCGCGTTGAAAGCCTAGGTAAAACAGCGAAAAAGAACGGTAACGATGGCTTAGGTATTCGCACCCCTGATGTTGCTTTTGGCACCAGTGATAGTGCTGCGGGGCTGAACTTAGTTGCCGCACAAGCACGGTTTCCGGTCACGTCAGACGAAGAAATGAAAAATTACACTAACTTAGCTGGCACAACTAACGAAGAAGTAAGAGCAAACCTAGCCCAACGCTTAGGCAATTACGGTAACCCCCTAGGTGGTATGTTAGCAATGAACCACTGGTTAGCTGAATTTAAAAAAGGCTTTGACGCCCCCGACGGTACGGCAGAAGAGTTAATTACTTACAGCAATATTGCACAAGCCATTGCCGAATATGAACGTTCACAAGTGTTTGTAAACACACCTTGGAAAGACTATGTACAAGGTGACAACTCAGCCATTAGCGAGAGCGCTAAACGCGGGGCAAAACTCTTTTTTAACAGCACAGAAAATGGCGGCGCCAACTGTAGTTCATGTCACAGTGGTGATTTTTTCACTGACGAAGATTTTCATGTTATTGGCATGATCCAATTAGGCCGTGGCAAAGGTGATGGTGAATCTGGCACGGAAGACTTTGGCCGTTATCGAGAAACATTAAATGAAGATGACATGTTCGCCTTTAGAACCCCGTCATTACTCAATGTTACCGCCACAGGCCCTTGGGGCCACGCTGGCGCATCTAAAACCCTTGAACACGCCATTCGTAGCCACTTAAACCCACAGCAAGCATTAAACGATTACGACTGGTCAGCGTTAAACCCAGCTATTCATGCCACAGACAGTGTTATGTTCACCCAACGGGCGATTGACAAGCTAGCACAAAACCGCGCAGCGGGTATTGCAAGTATTGAAGATATAACACTCACCGACACTGAAATTGCACAACTAGTCGCCTTTATTGAAACATTAACAGACCCATGCGTAGAAGACAGAGAATGTATGAGCCCATGGATTATTGACAACACCGAAAATGATCCCGATGGCCTACGCCTAATCGCCATTGATGGTGATGGTAATTATTTGTAGGTCGTGGCTTTAGCCCGACAGATGTAGGTCGTGGCTTTGCTTACATGGATGTAAGTACTTAGGTTTTGTCTGGAACTATAAACCTGTAGCCCGACAATGCTGGCATTTTTGCCCTATCTTTGTTGGCCTAAAGACCAACCTACCTTTGTTGGCATTAACGCACGTTTTATTGATTTTGCGAACCTATTGCGCTATATTTAAGGCACAACAACCTAATGAATTAAATAAAATGCATAAAGAAACCGATATTTTACTAAAATCAATAGGTAAACTTGTTAAAAATGTTAGATCTGAAACAATGGATCAAGCCGAGCTTGGTAAAAGGGTCGGTGTAAGTCGTACTACAATATCAGCAATTGAACGTGGTATTGGAGTGAATGCTAAAGCACTATTCAATGTACTCTCTTTTTTAGGTTTAGCCGACCTAATACAAGAAGCGGTTAATGATCGCTTTGAATTAATGGAAACTAACCGCTCACGTAAGGCTAGAACAACTCCTGAGGAACTGTCTAATGATTTCTAAAGCATTGAGACTGGCGATTAGCGCCGGCGTATGACGTTTTACCCATCAACGCAAATAGTCAACACGCACTTGGTATAGGGCTAGATGGGCGTAATGGTACTATTGAAAATATATTGTCGCAGTCAGAGCGATTTGGCTTAAAGCGTTTCAAAGCAGAAAAAATTGTCAAAGAAACCTTAGCGCTAGTGTGTTGTTGGCCTCACTACTTCAAAAAACATGGTGTTGGCGATGGAGATTTAGAGCGCTTAAAAGGTGTAATACCAATGCACTTACACGCTTAACTTAACTACACCAACCACATAAACCAGTATTATATTCTATATTATTCAGTTGGCCTTCCTTTTGTAGGTCGTGGCTGTAGCCCGACAATGTTATATTTTTGCCCATTATTTGTTGACCTAAAGACCAACCTACAGGATAGCCTTTTGTAGGTCGTGGCTGTAGCCCGACAAGGGTATATTTTTTGTCCTAATGAGCGGCCTTTTAAGATCAAAAAAGCCGAACCTCTTGCAAGGCTCGGCTTTATTAAATTTTACTAATTAACGCTTATTTTATTACACGTCTAATTGAAACGCTTATTAAAAGTAACAAGGCAAAAATACTAACCGCACCACCGTCTGAACTTTGAACTGTTTCTTCAACTGTGTTGTCAGTGTTATTACCGCCAGTGTTATTGCCACTAGTATTTGTACCAGTAATAGTTACTGCAACAATAGCGGTGTCAGTAACACCAAAGGCATCTTCTACCGTTAAGCGGTAACGTACTTCTTCATCTTGTTCAACATCTGGCATTTTCACCATTAGTCGTGCTTTAGTGCTACTCACAAGCTTAGTACCTACACCGCTAAGTTGTAACCACTTATAAGTTAGTCCTACACCTGACGAGTCTGTACCATCTAAGAAAGCATAGCTTCCCGCTTTAACACTGGCACTTGACGTAACCAGGGCGTTTACCGGTGTTGGGCCAGAGCCAATAACAATATTACCACCTATTACTCTAACAATATTGATTAAAATATCAGTATTGGAAGTGCCGCCATCACTATCAACCGCTGTTAACGTAATTGTGTGTACACCTTCAGCTAAATTGGATGCTAATACGTCAATACTGTCGCCAGTACCTAAATGACCATTACGGTTTGAAGACCAAACAATATCACCAGCTGGTAAATTCCCATCTTCAGCGTCTGTTACATCGGCTCTAAAAGGAATTGACTGAACACTACCAAAGCTGTAATTAGTGCCTGGCGAAAGTATTTCAACGTCAGGTAAATTATTAGGTGTTTGGAATACAACATCTGATTCATCACTGCTAATATTTAAACCGTCACTAACTAGTACTTTAATCAGTGCGTCAGAAGAAGCAACTAAGTTAGATGTATTAACCACTAAAGATTGTTGCTCAACATCTAACGCCAATGTTTGCCAATTAGCCCCATTGTCTGAAGAGTACTGAACAGTAGAATATAATGTGCCACCATCAGCGTCACTAGCATTCCAAGTAATAGTAAAGTCACCCGTCGGTATTATTTCACCACTGTTAGGGTAAGTTACATCAACCACAGGTGCATTAGCAGTAGCCGCTAACTGACCAATAACCAACCCATTGTTTTTTAATACAACTTTATTAGTTAAAGCAAACATTGGCGCTCTAATTGAGAACGTAGCCACACCAAGGTCTATTGCGCCACCACCTCCAACTAGTGGGTCAGCTGATAATTCATTTACTTCTACAGGCACATCATATAAAACAGTGCCATCAGCTTGATGTAACTCTAATGAATAATCTGTTGAACCAGCAAAAACAACGGGAGCAACACTTGACTCAACTTGGCTTGCCGGTGAAAAACGCGCCATATTATTAACAAGGTCTATTTGCCCTGTAAATATATAGTAAGTTGTGGCGGGATGTACTGGCGCTGCCAGTGGTGCAAAATCAGCACCTTTTGCTGGCTTAGGCACTAAAGATGGGTTTAACGTGTTGTACAACCCTGTATAGGTAAAGTCTGACACCCAACGCATTTGACCAGCAGGACGACAGTAGCTCATCATAGCAAAGTTTTGCTCTGGATCTATTATTCTACCAAGGTATGAATCAAAACCATAAACAACGTTTTCAACAGGTGCAAGAGGCCCAATAGTACCAACATCTCTGCCGTCAACTTTATTTATGTTTGGAAATACTGGTGCACCATGCCCAGCTTGTGAACCACAACCAGCCACTGCATGATGTCTACCAAGTGCATGACCAATTTCGTGTCCGTGGCGGTTATAGCCATAACCATTAATGTCATCAACTTTTTGGCCTAAGGAAACGGTAGACGGTATATTGTCGGTAGTACCACCAATAGCCTTCCATGTTTTAAAGAAACCTAAAAAGCCACCCGACCAATAACCAAAGTTTGGCGCTGTTTCATTAGTGAACGCATAATACTGTGTTTTACAAGTGCTACCACAGCCTTCTGATTCTTTTAACTTATATAAACGTGAAAGCACATCAGATGGCTCTACCCCTTCCTCTACATCTGGTAAGGTGATTAAACCATAACTCGCAGAAACATTAGCAACAGGGTATGTAGCCAGCAGGCGTTTACGTAATTCTTTAGCGTCTTTTGTTGACGGTAAATGACTAACACCATTTTTATCTTTAAAGTTAAGGCGGACAAATTTAACATTTAAATCTGAACTTGGAACAAAATCTACCGTAGTTTTACAGTTATTGGCAGTAGGGCCAGCAGCTTCTTGACAAACTAAAGTACCACCAACTGCTTCAACCTCAAACTCAACATTGCCGTTAACCCAGCTTGTAGGCAATTCAAAGTTTAAAGATTTAGATATATCGCCACGCTGTGCAATGGCATCTTGCCCTGCGGCAATACTAGGAGCACTTTTGTAGTTAGCCGTTAATGGCGAACCTGGTAATTCAGTACCACCTCTTTTACCAATTAAACGTGCTGAAGCTTGCGTGATTTCAGACGTTAATGATTCTAAATAAACACGAACAACGGTTTTTTTATCTTCAATTAAAATAACATTGTTTTCTAAATCTTGAATGGCTTGAGTGACTTCTAAGCCAACAAGTTTTTTATCGTTAGGAAGACATAGCTGCCCTACCACATTCGCAAACTCAACAGTGTTAGAAACAACAAAAACTTGACCGCCACCAAAAACATGCGCGCCATATTCTGCATTAGCTTGAGCAGCACCAAAAGAACCATCTGGTATAGCTAAAACAGAAAATGCATCAAGTTGGTATGCTGCCGCTTTTGCATCAGCAATTGCAGTAGCGACTGGAACACCTGAGTTCACTTGTCCATCAGTAGACAAACAAATTGATTGCAATGCGTCAGCTCTAGCATTAGCGCTAAAAATTTGGCTTGCTGTGTTAATACCATCACCTGGGTTTGTTAATGAACCCATTTGAACAATATTGCTAACAGCTTGTATAGCATTTGATGCCGCACTTTCAGAGCTTAACAATGTGTATTCAAGCTCAACTGCCGTTTCATTACCTGAAAACTGAACAATTGAAACCGCAACAGATGAATCTACAGGGAAAGTAGTACGGTCATTCAAGGCATTAGCAATACCTGTTTTTTGCAGAGCAAAGTCGTTTGCATCTATACTACCTGACCCATCGACAACGAATACCACGTCTGTTTTTTCACTAGTATTAGCACTAGCAAAATTTGACAGTAGCGCAGCAAACACTACCAATAATATCTGGCTAGTTTTAGTAGCCATACAAGAAAACTTATACACCATTTTCATCCTTTACATTGAGTTTATTTAGATAAATCATTACAAGTTTTAAAAAATAATTTTTATTTATTAACACTTAAACGTTACAAATTATTACAATAGCTATCAGAGTTTAATCCAAAAGCAAACAAATAAAAACCGCTAACCTGATAATATTTTAAGTTTTAGTCCAACAGATGTAGATTGTGGCTTTGCTTACATGGGTGTAGGTCGTGGCTTTAGCCCGATAATGTTATATTTTTGCCCTATTTTTGTTGGCCTAAAGACCAACCTACATTTTGGGATAAATAAACGTTTGTAGGTCGAGACTGTAGCCCGACAAGCTAGCTTAGGTTTTGTCTGGGGCTATAAACCTGTAGCCGGCCGGTAAATTACAGCTGTACTTATCTGTTTTATCTGCCCCCCTTATTTACTTAATATTTTTGTTACAAATTCCTTACAGTTTATCCATTTATCAAGCACTTTAAGCTTTATTAAATGTCCTATGTAATGGCATAATGTTGCTTAATACATTGGTATATTTTGACACTCTACAAAAGGCATTTAAGTAATGAATAGAATATTAATCGTAATCATTGCAGTTATTTCTGCATATTTAATTTATGGCTCTTTTTCAGAAAGCGAGCAAGTTGATACCGAAGCGGTAGCAAAGATTGAAACTAAAGTTATCTTAAAAGATACACCTGAAATAGATGAAGATTTAGCGGATCCTGACAATGGTATTAAAACGCTTAATGGCGTTTACTCGGCTAAGCTTATAACTAATGCTGCTGAAACCATTCAAGAATATACATTTAATTCAAATGGCACTTTTGAAGTTGATAGACGCATTGTTTCTCCTGCCAGTGACAGAAGAAGTTTTATCGCAAACGGCACTTATGAAATAGTTAAAAATGAAGTGATTGTAACTTTAGATGAAAACAGAAATGTTAAGTTTTTTCCGAAAAGCAGTATGACCTTAAAAATATTAAAAGATGATAACTTAAAATACGATACCTTAATTCTTGAAAAGCAGTAGCTAGTAGCTAAGCAGTAACTAAATAGTATAATAAAAAAGCAGCTTTATAAGCTGCTTTTTTATAGTTATAATTTATTTCAAGCCGTTGTGTGTCATTATCAAGCTGCAACTGAATTTAATTAACAACTTCAGTATTTATTCTTATCCCTTTTTTTGCTGCAAACTGTTTAAGTAATAACTCTGCTTTGCTTAACCCTTGGGTGCTTAATTGTTGTAATAACAGCTCAGCTTCTTCAGCATTTTTTTCGTCTATATACAGTAAGGCTAAGTTATAACCTGCATTTAAATTACCCGCTTGGTAAGCTTTATTGTACAGCGCTATCGCTTTGTTAATGTCTTTCACCGTACCTAAGCCCCTTTCACTTAACGTGGCTAATAACCTAACCGCTTCTAAATCATCCTGCTCTGCTGCTAGGGTAAAGTAGTGCAATGCTAATGGGTAATTGCTCTTTGTGCCAATACCAGAGTAGTAAATCATGCCTAGCGACATAATAGAAGGTAAATGTTCTTGCTCAGCCGCTTTTTTATAATAGGCGATACCCGTTGCTGTTTTACCAACACGTACAGCAATACTAGCTAAATTATGGCAGGCTAATTTATGGTTGTTATTTGCCGCTTTGGTTAACCAATGCAGGTATTTTTCGTTATCGACTAAGCCATATTCTGCTACCGAGTAAAGTACACTTAATTCATACTGTGCTTGGCTGTAACCTAGCTTAGCAGCTTTAGTATACAGCGCTACCGCCTTGGTTAAGTTTTTGTCTTGCCCATAACCATTTAACGCTAACATGCCTAGCGAGTAAAAGCCTTCTGCGCCATTAAGCGCAGCGGCCTTCTGGTATAATGCTTTTGCGCCGCTATAGTTACCTTGCATGGCCTGCAGGTTACCCTTGGCCACGAATTCAGCCCCCTCAGCAGAGTGCTTGATATTAGCGTTAGCGTTAGCCAAGATTGAAAAAAATAAAAGTATCACTAAACGCACAAAGGTTTCTCCTAATAAATAATTGTATTTTATTACTGGGTTAGCTATGCCTGCTAAACCCGATTATTATCCAAATTTAACCCAATAAAAAGGGAGGCATAAAGCCTCCCTTAAACATTAACTAAAATTTAAGTATTAGTTAGTGGCAGTTAATCTAATTGTTGATTCTGCTGTTTCAGTAGTTAGCGACGATTCAGAAGTAACAGTTGTACCCATTACTGTATTATCACCAACAGAAAGTACAGTAACACCAGGTACTATACCTGTTATTGCATCAACATCTTCGGCTAAATCGATAGTAATTGTTTTATTATCAGCACTTAATGATAATGATAAGTTATTAGCAACATTAGCTAAGTCTTGGAACCCAGCATTTGTGCCATCTGCAGAGATAGAGAACAATGCTTGTAATTCACCTTGTGAAATGCTGCCATTTGCTGGTGAAATATCGATTAAAGCTAAATCTAGTGGATGACTAAATGTTACGGTAACTTGTGCAATACCATCATCATCATAACCAGATGAGTTACCATCAACTACACCAGACCATGCCCAAGCAATGTTAAACTGACCTAATTCATTTACAGCTAAGAATTGTGGCGCATTAACTTCCCAGCGATTAAGAGCACTAGTACCCGCAGCAAGCGTTGCGTCACCAGCTAACACACCTGAAAGGCCTGGAATAGCAACAGCATCTGAGCTATGGAAATCTTTCCACGCATTACCGTTAGTATCTAAGACGTTATCCCATACTAATAAACCATGTTGCTCATCACCAGCATCACCTGCAGCATCATCATCATAGAAGAACTCATCTTCTGTTGAAGAGTTACCAGCCCAACTTGTAGAAGCAGTACCTGTTGTAACTGTTAAGGTATTAGTGGTTGCATTCCAAGTGAAGAAACCTGGTGTTGTGCTAGTTGTTTCTGCACCGTCTAAGGTAATGGTATCAAACTGTGTAGGGTTTACAGGGTTAACTAGGTGTAAGTCTACCGTTGTAGATGCGTACTCACTATCAGCTGCAGTCGCACCTGGTAATTCAATTGCTTCATTGAATTTAACAATAAAGTTAGTACCGTCCCAACGTGCATCAGTTACCATTGGAGGGAATGCATCTTCAAATACTACTTGTGCGTTAGATGCTGCGTCTGCAACGTTTTCTAATTCAGAAGTATCGGCAATTACACCTTCTAAGCTTAACGTTCCGCCGTGGTCTGTGTTAGCTAAAGCAACAACATCATCAACTGTTACTTGAACCAAATCCACTTCAGTAATGGTATTAGTATCAACATTTGTTAATGTGTTATTTAATGCTTCAGGTGCGGTAATAGCAGTTGTAATGTTTGCAGTACCCATTGCAGCGCCAGAAACAATTGACACATTCTCTGAAACAGAAACACCAATATCTTGAGATATAGCACCCCAGTTAGTGTATGCAGTTGCATCGTAAGTAGGACGACCGTTGATAGTATCTAAAGTACCAGTTTCACCAGAATCTAGACGGTTTTCCATATCATCAGTTAATGCGTCGAACTCATTACCGCGAAGTGCTGCAGTTAATGTAGCATTACGACCTACTAAATGACGTGGTTGCACGTAAATGATTGGGTTACCAACAGTTGCTTGAACAGCACCTTCACTACCTGTTGCTTCACCACCGTCACCAAATTGAACAGCAGCAGAACCACCAGTTGTAACTAATTTCGCATTTGCTTTAGGTGCACCTAAAGTAGTAATCGCGTAGCTTTCTTGTAAAACTGTTGTTGGTGCAATTTTGTCGTATACAGTCACTGATGACGTAGCAACAGTATCACCGAATACGTTTTTAGCAGTTGCTTTAACTACTGCAGCATCTTCAGTACCTTCAACAACAATTTCACCGCTACCTGAAAGACCTGAATTAGGAGTAACAGAGGTAGCAGAAGGAGTAACAGCAACAGTTACCGTACCTGTTGCATCTTCATATGTAACTACTGCATCATCTGCAATAAAGTTAAGAGCAGAAGGTGTACCGCCATTTGCTGACTCAATTGCGTTTGCAAGTGCAGCTAAACGACCTTCAAGCAATGTTGGTTTAGCAGAGTTTAACTGAGTGATATCAAGACCACCAGAGATGTTATCAGCAAAAACAGAACTATAGTCAGCTAGAACAGAAACGCCGCCATCTTCAGTTGAATTAGCATCAATAATTTGTTCAACCAATGTGATACTTGCATCACCATCAAGCGGGTCAGCTTTTTTAAATGTACAGAATCTGATACTTGCGTATTGTGCTTTAGCATCAGTTAAGTCAGTTAGACGCGCCGCATCAACTGGTACTGAGTCAAAACCAAAAGCATTACCGCTGTTATTTACAAAATCAGCACCGTCAGCATCTTCAGCTAACCAACGTGCGATTGCAACTTCAACTTTAACACCCGCTTTTAAGTCTTCATTGAAAGTTACAACTAAAGCATCTTTTGCTTCATTTAAGGTAACTGTAAAGCTATTTGGGTTTTGAACAACAGCAGGATCACCGATGTAAACACGAACATCATCAACAGTTAAGTTAGGTAGTGATTCAGTGAAGTTAATCACGAAATCATTATTTATACCTTCTTTTAAACCAGTATAAGTTGCAGTTACTGGGGTAATACCCTCAGCTGTTGCTGCTGCTGCAGAAACATCATCAGCATTACTAGCAATTGTAGCTCTAAAAGAAGTTTGGCCATCAATAGACTTAAACATTGGTGGAGTATTTGGCACTGTAGTATCAGGTGTTGCAAATGGACAAACCTTGATTATACCGATATTTTCAGTAACTTGCTCATTATTCGACTCTAAATCTGCCCAAATAACATTTGTATTAGCGCGATTAGCAGGCGCAACATTACTTAACCCCCAATCTTCAGCTAACAAGTTAACTTTAGAGTCAGCCGGTAAAGTAATAGTAAACTGACCGTTAGCGTCAGTTTCAGCTGTAAGATCTTTTGTTGACAGCGCAAAAGTACTACCTGGAGTTGCTGTAGAAGTATTACCACTTAAAGCTAAAACATCAGCCGCAATCGTAGCACCTGCAATTACTTTATCGTAGTTTGTTACAGTACAATCTGTTAAGTAACCCGTAACCTTAGCTGATAATTTTGGTAACACTACTTTACCTGCACCGTAGCTATGGCCGCTAACAAATGTTTGAGTAGTCGTTTCTGAGTTAGCACCATCTTGACCGTTACCTTGACCACCAGTATTGTTAACTTGTGCTTCAGGAGTAAGAGTGATAGTACCACCTAAATAGCCTTCAGGCGCAACAACGGTAAGCGTTAAAGCAGCACCAACAGTATCGTTGTTTTGGTTGCCTTCGTTATTTACGCCAGCAACATTTATAACGTTGATATTTTCGAAAGTGTAAATACCACCTGCGTCAGTAATTGCCGTTTTACCTGCTAGGTATACTGCAGCACCAACGATTGGGTTTTCGTTAGTATCATAAACAGCACCTGATACTGTTACGGATAATTCTTTTTGATTTTCAACAACATTCTGGTTTGAATCTGTTTGAGAGTTTGAAGTTGAATTAGCTACATCGCCGTCTGAGTCACCACATGCTGCTAAGCCTAAACTTAGTACAACTGCGAGTGCTACTTTTGTTTTATAAAATTGAGTTTTATTAACCATTATAGTGTTCCTATCACTTAAATATTACTTAAATACTGCATATAAAAAGATATGAGTACATTTAAATCGTGTTTTTCGGTTTACAACATTAGCACGTTTTACCAATAAAAAAAATCTACCGTTATATTATAATGGGTAAATAGTTTTTATTATTAGAAACATGCTGTTTATAGTTATAAACCTGAAACAATATCATGTTGGAATTCTGCTTCAAACTGAACTTTACGCAACATATAACTAAATACGTAAAACAAAATATCACCTACAACCTACATGTTTCAAAAAGATAGTAACTTTATATTTTTTATTAATCAACTATTAATCAACATATAAAGTTAATTTTTTCTGCTATATAAGACCAATTTCTTAATAAATTGTAATTTGTTGTAATTATATGATCAAATCGAGTATTTCAGCGGGGTGCGGGGAAGGGATAATGGTTAATTTTTAATGATGAATGTTTAATTTTTAAAGATGGGGCTAGGTGCTAGGACAGGGATAGTAGAAGGGATAATGGTGATGAGGTGTAGACTTTAGAGCAGATAAAAGATTGAGAAATAGTAGCTTTGTCGGGCTAAAGCCGCGACCTACAAATGCTAGCTTGCCGGGCTAAAGCCGCGACCTACAAATGCTGCCGCGACCTACAGGTGTGTATTTATTCACCATTTAAAATTAACCATTTAAAATTAACCATTTAAAATTTACCATTTAAAATTTACCATTATTACTTAGCCCTTTGGTATTTCTATGTTGGCATTGGGTAAGAGTTGTTGATATTTTTTTGCGAGGGCTTTTTTGGCTTGGTCGTCGCCGTGTACTATTTTTATATGCTGGGGTTGGTGGCGCATGCGTTTTACAAAGTTAATTAACCCGTTTTGGTCGGCGTGGGCTGAGTAACCGCTAATGGTGTGAACGGTGGCTTTTATGTTGATGCGTGTGCCGTCGATATACACATAACCTTGCTTGTTGGGTTGGCTTACTGTTGGGCCGTATTGTTGAATGCTGCGCCCTAATGTACCTTGGGCTTGGTAGCCAACAAAGAGGATGTCGGCGGTGGTGTCGGTTAAAAATTGCTTTAGGTAGTTTACTATTCTGCCCCCACTGCACATGCCGCTAGCGGCGATAACTATGGCCGGTTTTGCTTTAGAAAAACGACGACCTTTGGCTAAATAGGCAATGGTGTTTAGGTGTTCTTGATGGCTGTTAACGGTGTAGAGTTGTTCAAAATTTAATGGGTGGCGATTGGCGTTAAGGGTTTGTTTTGCTTCCTTGTCCCAGAGGTTTTTAAAACTTCGGTATTGTTGGGTAAATTTTGCTGCCATGGGTGAGTCGACAATGATGTCGATGTTTTGCCACAGGGTTGTTTGTTTATTTTGTTGCGGCTGTTTTTGCTGTTGGTGAATGATTTTTTCAAGTTCGTATAATAGCTCTTGGGTTCGGCCAATGCTAAAAGCGGGTATAAGTACTACGCCATTGTCGGCTACTGCTTTTTCAATAATGTGTTGTAAGTTTTTAGTGCGCTCTTTACGCCGCTGGTGGTTTTTGTCACCGTAGGTTGACTCTATTATTAAGGTGTCGGCGCGGTAAGGGCTTTTAGGCGCGGGTAGCAAGGGTGCGTAAGGTGCGCCTAAATCACCTGAGAATACTATGGTGTGTTTGGTTTTGGCTTGGTGTTTACTATTGTGCTTAGCGCTGTGTTGAGTATTCGCTTCAATGCTGTTTTCCTTTGTTAAGTTTTTATTTTCTACCACTACCTCTATATAAGCAGAGCCAAGGATGTGCCCTGCTACTTGAAATTTGATTTTCGCGGTTGTTTCTTCAACAGCCTCGCCTTGGCTGGGCTTGGCTTGCATAGGCTCAGCGCCTTTTAGGGTAAGCGGTTGCCATGTTTTGTATTCAACTGGCACCAGTTGTGTTTTCAATCGTTTTAGGCAGGCAGCTATTATAGATTTATTGCGCGTTACCCCCACTTTTAATGCATCTTCAATCACTAAGGGTAAAAGCTGTGCTGTGGCTATGGTTGCGTAAATTGGCCCGGTAAAACCAGCGGCAAGTAAATAAGGTATACGGCCAACGTGGTCGATATGGCAATGGGTAACCACCAACGCACGTACTGTGCTGATGTTAAAATCAATGGTGAGTTGTGCGTCGGTTAAGCTGTGGTTGGTACTGTGTTGATTTACCTCTTGGCCTTGGTCTTTTTCAGCCCCTTGAAAAAGGCCACAGTCAATGAGTATTGAGTTATGTTGATTAATGTGAAGTTGATGACACGAGCCAGTTACCCCGTTTACTGCACCATGGTGTTCAATGTTCATAATAGTCCCTTATTTTTGTTTGTTTTTGTTTTCTGAACGTGGTTCAGGCGTTGCTTTTGCTTTTAATAATTAAAAAATTCAACATTCAACATTATCACTTTAGCATTAACTAAAGAAAGACACTAGATTCCGTATTAAGTGACCTACGGAATGACGGGGTTGGGGCTGTTTGCTTTTGCTCTTAACCATTCCCCCTTCAAAATTCAGTATTATCACCTCCCCCTTTAACGCCAAGCAAAGCACGGATTGATTGTGTGATTTCTTCAATGCGATCAGCTGCTACGGGGGCGATAAAAATGGTATCGTCACCTGCTAGTGTGCCTAAAATACCGGCTGACTCGCCCATACTGTCAAGCATTCTAGAAATTAACGGTGCGCCGCCAATACCGGTTTTAAGTATTATTTGCATACCATTATGTTTAACGCTTAACACCACTGACTCTATAGAATGCTTTGACTTTGGCACGGCGAGTTCTTCGGGCAATATGTAGATCATTTCATTGTTGGCATTGCGCGTTTTTACTGCCCCTAACCGTGACAATAGCCGTGATATTTTCGCTTGCGACATGTTGTTAAAGCCTTGCTCGGCCAACGCTTGTGCTAATTGCCCTTGCGAGCCATAGCATTGCTCTTTTAATAAACGTTTAAAGGCATACACCAAATTTGATTCGGTTTGTTTTCTAGGAGTGGTCATTCACTGATGTCTCACGGTTATTTAGCTAGTATAGATAAGTACTGTTATTAAAATACGATTTTAACTAATACACAATAGTATATTCGTATTTTACACTAAATAGATAGAGTGATGGGGCTAGATTCTAGGGACTAGGTACTAGGTACTAGGTACTAGGTACTAGGTACTAGGTACTAGGTACTAGGTACTAGGTACTAGGTACTAGGTACTAGGTACTAGGTGCTAGGTTCTAGGTTCTAGGTTCTAGGTTCTAGGTTCTAGGTTCTAGGTTCTAGGTTCTAGGTTCTAGGGACTAGGTACTAGGTACTAGGTACTAGGGGCTAAGTTCTAGGTACTAGGGACTAGGGACTAAGTTCTAGGGACTAGGTACTAGGGCTAGGTACTAGGGGCTAGGTTTTGCTTTTAATAATTCAACATTAACCATTCATACTTTAGCATTTTCACTTCACCGTTCGCCCTTTATCACTTTCTTTATTTAGTTACCAAAAGCTTGCCCTAGTGACCCTAGATCATTGGCTTTTTGTTGGATTTGTTCAGTTTCATTTTCAACAATGTGGGCTTGTTTAAGGTTGTCTTGTGAAGCGTCGCTGATGTTGATGATATTACGGCTTATTTCTTGTGACACCATACTTTGCTCTTCTGACGCGCTTGAGATTTGAATAGTAAGGTCAGCAATGTCGGTGAGTAGCTCGTATACTTTATTGACTACATCACGTGCTTCTGAGGCTTCTTCGACACAATGGTCGGCGGAGTCTTTGCCTTGCGCCATGGTTTTTGACCAGGTTAATAACGTATTTTGAATTTCTGTAATGGATGTTTGTATTTGCTCGGTTGCGGCATGTGTTCTGCTTGATAAAGCACGTACTTCGTCTGCGACCACTGAAAAACCTCTACCGTGCTCACCTGCTCTTGCCGCTTCTATGGCGGCGTTTAAAGCCAGTAAGTTGGTTTGGTCGGCAATGCCTTGAATTTCATGCATTATGCTGCCAATTTTTTCAGCTTCGTTGGCGAGCTCTGACGCTGATGAAGCTGAGTGGGCGACTTCTTTTGCCAGTAAAGTTACTTGCTCCATGGTATGTTGCATAGCCTGGGTTGCTGTTTTGCAATCGGTATGCGCTTGGCTTACTTTTTGTGATGTAAAAGTGGTGTTTTTAGCGACTTCGTCGATGGTACATACCATTTCTTCTACTGCGGTAGACACTTGGTGCAGTTCGTGGGTTTCTTTTTCAGTGCCATCTTTTGCTTTTGTTGCGGCTGTTGTTAGGGTTTCTGCCCCTGAATTAAGAACGGTGTTGCTGTCGAGAATACGGCCTAAAATAGTGTTAATTTTACCGGCAGAGATTTTTGCTTGAAAATCAACAATGCTTTGCGGTTTGCTGCCTGAATAAATAAGACGTGACACGCTGTCGTATTCTTGCCTAAGTTGTTGAAAGTATTTTGGCGTGCTAATGAGTTCGTTTTTAAAGAGTACAAAAGGTAAAAATGGTAATATCAACATAGCGTATGGGTAATACACTGCCGCTGATAAAGCCGCAAAACTGCCTCCCCAGTATGCCAGGTGTTTTAGCAGCGTATTTTCATGCCATTTATTCAGTGACTTTTTATTTTTTATTGCTTGATACGCTTTGCTTGCTGTAAGCTTAGTGTCTTCGTTTAATTTCGTTCTGACTGACTGGTAGCCAACAAGTTGGCCATTTTCAAACATTGGGGTAACAAAAGCGTCTACCCAATAGTAACGGCCATCTTTACAGCGATTTTTTACCGCGCCACGCCAAGGTTGACCTACTGCGATTTTATCCCATAAGTCTTTAAAGGCTTCGCGCGGCATGTCAGGGTGCCTAACAATATTATGGTTTTGTCCCACCAGTTCATCAAATGTGTAACCTGCTATACGGCAAAAAGCGGCATTGGCGTAGGTGATAACACCTTTTGTATTGGTGGTAGAAACTAGTTCTTCATTTTGTTGAAAAACTACTTCTTCATTAATGAGTGCTGGGGATTTTCTATTCACTTTACTTCTCGCGCTATAGAGTTATGTTATTTGGATGAAAAACGACAAAAACGACAAAAACGACAAACGTTGCCATGGTACATTAATTTTTAGCTGAGAGCATTAAAATCTATAAAAGACCTTCTGTTGATCTACATTAAGACCTATATAGGCTTTCTGATGAACACTATGCGTTTTAAAGGAAAAACATTTGAACACTCTAAATAAGTCGTTATTAACGCCTGCTGAAACGGCGAAGTTATTAAATGTTGCGCCCACGACCATTCGTCATTGGGCTAATATTGGCCGTTTGCCTTTTATTACTACTTTAGGTGGCCACCGTCGCTTTGATAAAAAGGATATTTTATCCTTGTTGCCTAATGCGGTGTGCGAACAAAAGGTAAGCTGCGACTTTGCTATTTTAATTGTGGACGACAATGAAGAGTATGTGGCTAAGTTGAAAAAATTTTTAGCCAGCTTTTGCCCCAAAGCAACCATTAAATTTGCTGGTAATGGCTTTGACGCTGCCGATTTACTGCATTTATTTAAACCTGATTTGATATTGATAAATTTAACTATGCCCGGCGTTAATGGGTTGTCAATTTGTCAGCGCATTAAAACCACCGCTGCCACCTGTAATATAACGGTTGTTGCCATGAACAAGACTAAGACGTTAGCTGAGCATGATTTACAACATTTGCTTCAACTTGGGGCTGAAGCTTGTGTTGAAAAACCATTAGACAGTGAGGAACTGAAAGCGATTATTGATAAATATTGCCCTCACCGTTTGGTTTGCCGGGAAGAGGCTAGGTTTTAGGTATTAGGGACTAGATACTAGGGGCTAGGGACTAGATACTAGGGCTAGGGACTAGGGACTAGGCAGCCACTAAGCCCAGTTCCTGAATCGAGTTCAGGAAGACGGGAAAAAGGAGCAAAAGCAAACGGCCCCAACCCCGTCATTCCGTAGGTTACTTAATACGGAATCTCGGTTTTTAATGACGTGATAACAGCAAAACCCAGTTCCTGAATCGAGTTCAGGAAGACGGAAAAAAGGAGTAAAAACAAACGGTCCCAACCCCGTCATTCCGTAGGTTACTTAATACGGAATCTCGGTTTTTAGTAACGTGATAACTGCAAAACATAGATCCTGAATCAAGTTCAGGAAGACGAGAAAACCAAGTGTGATAACAGCAAAACATAGTTCCTGAATCGAGTTCAGGAAGACGGGAAAAAGGAGCAAAAGCAAACAGCCCCAACCCCGTCATTCCGTAGGTTACTTAATACGGAATCTCGGTTTTTAATGACGTGATAACAGCAAAGCCCAGCTCCTGAATCGAGTTCAGGAAGACGGGAAAAAAACAAAACAAAACAACCCCTGGTGCCTATCACTTTTGCTAGCGCCTATTGTCTTCCTAGTTATAACTGACTGAAATCGGTATAGTAAGTACTTTCTTGCCTTGATGTTTTAACCAGAGATAAATACCAATAAAAGAGAGTATTACCGCGGCGATGTAGCTGCTAGCGATTAATGGGCTGGCGAAGAAGTTGCCTAGTTGAAAACATAAGGTTGCCATTAAATAAGCCAGTGTAAAGCTCCAAATACCCGCAAAACCTGCCCAGCGCGTGCCTACTTCATTTTTTATTGCGCCCATTGCCGCTACACAAGGGGTGTATAATAAAATAAAGAGTAAGTAGCTAAAAGCGCCGAGTTGGCCAGCAAATGCCGCTTGCATTACTTGGTATGTGCTTAGCGCTACGCCTTGCTCTTTAGCGGCTACTTCTATGTTGCTTAAATCACCTACGTCGATACCTAAGGGGTCATCTGGGGCGATACCGAGTAAGTTTTCTTTAATTGAGTCTGTCGCTTCTTGCCAGCTTTGGCTTAGTGATGGGTCGGTTTCATCAACAGCGCTTTGGGGAGAATACAAACTATTAAAGGTGGCAACTAGGACTTCTTTGGCAAAAATTCCGGTAATAATGCCGACGCCTGCTTGCCAGTTGTCTTCTTTAATGCCCATTGGCGCTAATGCAGGTACAAGTACTTGCGCGCTGCGGCTTAAAATTGATTGTTCACTGTTTTGGTGGCCAAAACTGCCGTCGGTGCCAATAGCGTTTAAAAAGTTCAGTAAGCACACCACAATAACAATCGTTTTGCCCGCGCCGGTGACAAAGCTATATGTACGCTGCCATACCCGCTTGCTGATTGCTGTAATACGCGGTACTTCATACGGTGGTAGTTCCATAATATTTAAGGCTGTTGTGCCTGATAATACGGTTTTTTTCAGTAAAAAGCCGGTAAAAATAGCGGCGGCAATTCCAATTAAATATAAAAGGAAAACAAGATTTTGCCCACTGTCAGGGAAAAACGCGGCGGCAAATAAAGCATAAACAGGTAAGCGCGCGCCACAAGACATAAAAGGCGACATCATTACTGTGGTAATACGCTCTCGTTCACTGTCTAACACCCTAGCCGACATTACTGCGGGTACGGTGCAACCAAAACCGACAATAAGCGGCACAAAGGCTTTACCGGGTAAGCCTATTTTTTGCATAACATTGTCTACCACAAACGCGGCGCGTGCTAAGTAGCCTGAGTTTTCAAGTAGCGATAAACCAATAAATAAACAGGCAATAACGGGAATAAAAGTCGCCACGGTTTGTACGCCAATGCCAATACCTTCTAGGGTGATTAAAAGCCATTGAGGTAAGCCTAATGGCTCAAGTAAGTGGTGCGGATAAGCAACAAATAAAGTGCCTGCCAAAATATCGAAAAAGTCAATAAACGCACTACCTACGTTAATAGCGAACATAAAGAGAAGGTACATCATACCTAAAAATATGGGCACACCGGCTAGCGGGTGTAATGCTATGTTGTCTAAGCGATCGGAAAAACGCGCGCCGTTACCGGTACCGCTTACTCTTGAAAGAATGTCTGTGGCGTAATCTTGCCTGGCTTGTTTTGATGACAAGCTTTCGGGTTTTTGAGGCTGTTCACTTACCGGTAATTTTTTTTGTTTTGCGCAGGCTAATAATGCTTTTTCTATGGTGACAAAGGCATTTTTACCCTGTGCACTTAGCGCTACTACTGGGCATCCTAGCTCTTCACTGAGTTTGTCAGTATCTACCCAAGGGTGTGATTTTCTATCGGTTTTATTTAAAACCACTATCATGGGAATACCCAATTCAAGTAGCTGTGTTGTTAGCGCAAGTTGACGGCTTATTTGGTTAATGTCAAGTACATTAATTAAGCAGTCTATACTGTTTTTTTGTAAAAATTGCTGTGAAATGGTTAAGTCTTGCCCTTGCTCTGTGCGTTGGGTAAGCGAACTTAAACCGGGTAAGTCAGACAAAAAGGCTTGGTTATTATTTAATATGAGTGGTGCTTTTTTAGCGGCAACGGTGATCCCTGAAAAGTTACCTACCTGTTGTTTAGCTGCATTTTTAGTAGTAGCGGTTAATCGGTTAAATAGCGTGCTTTTGCCTGAATTAGCAAAGCCAATTAACGCATAATGCAAACCGTTAGCAGGTAATGTGCTGTCGGCACATGATGAAGAATTAGAACAACAACTCATGAATAACACTCATATAACGTTTACTGAACACCATTTACTGACCATTTTCTTTAAGGTTACTCAATTATAACTTAAATGGTTGCCACTTGAATTTGCGCAGCTATAGAGCGTTGAAGACATATTTTGGTATTGTGTAGCCGGTAAGCTAACGGGCCATTAAAAGGCGCTTTGTGTGCCAATGCCACCTCGGTACGTAAAGCAAAGCCTTGCTCTAACAGTTGGGCAGACAATGCTTCGTCAGGTGGTAGTGCACTAATTTTAACGATTTGGTTTTTTGCTATATCTGCTAAGGTCATTTTCATGGCTATGGCCGCACCTATCGCACCCTTGATAAAATAAAATATTCAGTAGATAAAAATGAAATATTCTCATTAACCTAAGTATAAACCTTGGCCGTTAGTTTAGCTGTAAAGCACAGCAGAATTGACCAAGGCATACAGAAAACAGTTTGCTAATTAATGAGAATTACTATTGTTTACATAATAACCTTTCACAAGAAAAGACACAATAAAAATAATGATAAGCAGCAAGTATTTAGTCTTCCTGAGGCTCTATTTCTACTTTGTCTACTCGTTGTAAACCGCGAGGTAGTTTATTGCCCCGCCGCCCTCTTTCGCCACAGTAATGTTGTAAGTCGCTAGTTTTTAAGGTCAGTTTGCGACGTCCCGCATGTAGCGTTACTGAAGCGCCTTGGGGAACGATTGCCAAAACGGTAACAAATTCTTCTCGTGCTTTGGCCCGAGCACTTGGGATGTTAATCACTTTATTGCCTTTACCTTTGCTCAGCAACGGTAGGTTTTTTACGGGGAATACCAGCATGCGCCCTTCTGTTGTAATGGTAAGGCATGCGTCTGTTTCTATGTGTTCAATGGGTTGTGGTGTAAGCACTTTGGCTGATGCTGGCAAGGTAATAAGCGCTTTACCATTTTTATTGCGGCTGATCATATCGCTAAATTTGCTTATAAAACCGTAGCCTGCATCACTAACTAGTAAGTATTTACTTTCGTCTTCTGCCATAACACAGTGCTCGAAAGTTTCTCCTGGTGCTAAATTAAAGCGCCCTGTTAATGGTTCACCTTGGCTGCGTGCTGTGGGTAAAGTGTGGGCGTCGGTGGCGAAAGCGCGCCCTGATGAGTCAATAATAGCGACTGGGCAATTGCTTCGACCTTTGGCGGCGCATAAGTAAGCGTCACCTGATTTATAGCTTAGGGTTGTTGGGTCAATATCGTGGCCTTTGGCGCAACGCGCCCAGCCTTTGTCTGACACAACAACGGTGACGGGTTCACTGGGTACTAGGTCTTTTTCGGTAAGTGCTTTGGCTTCGCTGCGCTCTACTAATTGAGAGCGGCGATCATCACCATGGTCTTTGGCTGTTGCTAGAATTTCCTTTTTCATTAGCGTGTTCATACGCGCTTTTGAATTAAGGGTTTTTTCTAAGTACTCTTGCTCTTTGCGCAATTCGTCTTGCTCGGCACGAATTTTAATTTCTTCTAGCTTGGCTAACTGTCTTAGTTTAATTTCTAAAATGGCATGGGCTTGGATGTCTGACAAACCAAAACGTGACATGAGTTCGGCTTTTGGTTCGTCGTAGCCACGAATAATCTCAATGACTTCGTCGATATTTAAATAGGCTACCAGTAGGCCGTCTAAAATATGTAAGCGTGCTAGCACTTTGTCTAGGCGATATTGTAGGCGTCGGCGTACTGTTTCCCGGCGGTATGCCAGCCATTCTGATAATATTTCTTTTAAGTTTTTAACCGCTGGGCGGCTGTCTAAGCCGATCATGTTGAGGTTAACACGGTAGCTTTTTTCTAAGTCTGTGCTGGCAAATAGATGCTGCATTAGTTGGTCAATGTCAACCCGGTTTGAGCGCGGCACAACCACTAAACGCACGGGGTTTTCATGGTCAGATTCATCACGTAGGTCAATTACCATAGGTAATTTTTTGGCGGTCATTTGCCCCGCTATTTGTTCGAGTATTTTGCCGCCTGAAGCTTGATGCGGCAACGCGGTGATAACTATTTCGCCATGCTCAAGGTGATAAACAGCGCGCATTCTTATGCTGCCACGCCCTGTTTGGTAAATTTTTTCAATGTCGGTTTTGGGCGTAATTATTTCGGCGTCGGTTGGGTAGTCTGGCCCTTGCACAAAGGTTAATAAGTCTGCCACTTCGGCTTTGGGCTCTTCAATTAAGTGCACACAAGCGTTGGCAATTTCACGGGCATTGTGGGGAGGTATGTCAGTTGCCATACCAACGGCAATGCCTGTTATGCCGTTTAACATTATGTGAGGTAAGCGCGCTGGGAGCGTTTTGGGCTCTTGCATGGTGCCGTCAAAGTTTGGCACCCAGTCAACCGTACCTTGGCCAAGTTCAGACAACAGTATTTCGCTAAAACGTGATAAGCGAGACTCGGTGTAACGCATGGCGGCGAATGATTTAGGGTCGTCTGGGGCACCCCAGTTTCCTTGGCCGTCTACTAGCGGATAACGGTAAGAAAATGGCTGTGCCATCAGCACCATGGCTTCGTAACAAGCGCTGTCACCATGGGGGTGAAATTTACCTAAGACATCACCAACGGTACGAGCAGATTTTTTATATTTTGCAGTTGCTGATAAGCCAAGCTCTGACATGGCGTAAACGATTCTACGTTGTACTGGTTTTAGGCCGTCACCAATATGCGGTAAAGCGCGATCCATAATAACGTACATTGAGTAGTTTAAGTAAGCGTCTTCGGTAAAACGTCGTAGCGGAACCTGTTCTACCCCGTCAGGGCTATATTCGAGCACATCAGACATGCAATGATTTTCCTATTCCAATAAACATTAGTATTCGCATAGATTAATGCTATATTTTGTGTTGAAGCGCTTGTTTAACTTTAAAAGCAGTGTTTCGGCTTTTGCAGTACCGTTTTATATGCTCACTGTGCTGCAAGTAATAAGCCATTAGCTTCAATATTGGTATAGCTTATATGATTTTAGTAACCAAGTGAATTTAAAAAGTTAATTCAGAAAGTGAATGGCTATAGGTGACCACTTGGTTTCTGCCTTGCGCTTTTGCTTTGTACATGGCTAAATCAGCGCCATGAATTATATTGTCGAAGGTGATGTTCTGCTTCACTTGGTTGTTGTTAATAGTTTGTAAGTCGGCAACGCCAATGCTTAAGGTTATGCTGCGTTCAACCCCTTGTGCGCTAAAGTTGTATTGGGCAATTTTTTCCGTGACCCGCACTGCAATTGCTTTTGCTTGAGTAATATCGGTGTTAGGTAAAATGGCAACAAACTCTTCGCCGCCTAGCCGAGCAAATACGTCGCGTGCACGCATTGTTTCACTGACCAGTTGTGCTATTTTTTTTAAGACAAGGTCACCGACAGCATGGCCATATTGATCGTTAATTAATTTAAAGTGGTCAATATCAAACAGTAATACGCTTAGTTCACTTTGTTGTGTGTTGGCGGTGGAGACTAGTTTATTGCCTCGTTTAAATAACTCGCCTCTGTTTAATAGCTGCGTTAAACCGTCGGTTTTTGCCAGTAAAAGTAGTTTTTTTCTAACCTTCAATTGCTGTAGGTACAATAAGATGAAAAACAGTATCGTGCTAACAATTAATATAAATTTTAGCTGTTGGTCCTGTTGCTGTTTGTGTACTTGTTCAATGCGTAATTGCTTTAGTTTGTTTTGGTTTGTTAAGAGTTTATTTTCTTCTGTTTTGTGCGCAACTTCATATTTTTCGGTTAGTTGGATTATTTTATTTTTTCGTTGTAGTTCATGGTAGTTAGCGTGTTTTTTAGCAAATATTTCTTTATTGAGAAAGGCATTTTTATAATCTTCAATACCTTCATAGCTAGTCGCTAAGACTAAATATGCATTGAAGAACAAGGGGTCATTTACTTGTGATTTGCTAAGGTGTTTTGATAATAGTTTTGCTTGTTCAAGTAATACAATAACGTCTTGGTGGTGTTGTTTATACTGCTTAATGTTCGCTTGGGCTAGGTGTAGGAGAAACTGCTCAGCGTGGTTAAGTGCTTGTTTGTTATTAGTGATGCGTTTAAGTAAAGTTGCCGCTTGGTTAGGTTTACTTGTTGAGAGCTCAACCAAGCTGACAATTGCCTTATTTAGAGGCACTAACGTTTGGGTGTTAGCGTTAACGTTAAGTTTGTTGGTATTGGTGTTTTGCTCATTAAATGCAGCTAATGAAGTATGTACCGTCATCAGCGCCATTAAAATACCTGATGCTAAAAAGAGTAAGTAACGCGAACCTTGGGTCATTATACACATACCTTATTTCGGCCTTGGCTTTTGGCTTGATAGAGTAAATTGTCGGCTTGATTCATTAGTGCTGACAAGTCTGCTGCGTCATTGTGGGTAAAGTCAGCGCTGTTTGCGATGCCAATACTAATGCTAACGCCCAATGCTTCATGTGCTGAATGGCTTCCTTCCCAAGGGTGTGCTTCAACTGATTGTCTAAACCGCTCTGCGATTGCTTGGGCTTGTTCTGTTGTAGTTTTAGGTAAGAAAATGACAAACTCTTCACCGCCAAAACGACCAAAAACATCGTTTTTACGCATTAATGTTTTCCCCAGTGCTACAACTTCTTTTAACACAGCATCACCCCGACTGTGGCCATATTGATCATTAATTCTTTTAAAGTAGTCGAGGTCGATCATTAGCACGCTAAAATGGGTGTTATTTTTTTTCGCTTGTTGAAATAATTTCTCGCCTCTTTTTATCAATTCACGCCGGTTAACAATTCCTGTTAACGTATCAATACTTGACACATGAATCAGTTTTTTATGTCCTTGGACTAACTTAACTAAAAACCAGGCAAATATTAAAGCCACTACAGCGATGTAAAGTAAATAAAGTTTTTGTCTTTTTTGTGTTTTTTCTGCCTCTAGTAATAACGCTTGTTGTAATGCTTGCTCGTTTTTCAATACTTGTTTTTGTAAGTCTGCTTCTTTAGCTTCTAATGCTAGGCGTACTTCAACCATAGGCTCAATTGCTATACTGTTACGCAGGGCTTGTGCTAATGTTAAGTGCTGTTGTTGCAACTGGTAGGCTTTTTTATAATTTGCTAATTGAAAGTAGGTGTGGCTTTTAAGCTGTGTAATATTCACTTGGATTTCCATTTTTAAATGACCAAGTGGTTCTTTATGGGCTAAGATAGCTTCAACTTTAGCAATACTATTGAGTGCTTGTTCATAATGACCAAGCTCAAATAATATAAATGCCTCGTCTACTAAAGAGTTTATTTCAATATTGTGTTGCTCAATATTTTTTATATATTTTTTTGACTGTAACAAATACCGATAACTTGCTTCTTTATTGGGCTCTGGTTTATTTAAATATGCCCAAGCAAGCCCTGAATAAGTGCTGTACAGTATTTCATTAAATGGAGCATTTTTAGCTTCGTTGATGATGGTGTAATACACCTTAATAGCTTGCTCATATGCTTCTTCGTACGAGTAGGTTGTTGCTATATTCACTAATGAGTTTAACGACGCTTTGACTTTATTAGCCTTTTTATAGTGTTCGTAGGCTTGTTGGTAATAAACCATAGCTTGTTTATTTCTGTCGAGGTTGCCGTAAAGAATACCCAGCTCGGCATTTATTGAGCCTTTTAGTTCTTCGTTGTTTGTATTTTTAGCAAGGTTGTGTGCCTCATTCAGCGCGATAAGTGATTTTTCATAACGGTCGGTTAAGTAGTAAATAGCGCCTAAATTAACTAAGCCTTTGGTAATTAATACAGTGTTGTTTAAAGACTTTGCTAATGTTAAACCGTTTTCATAATCTGTACTGGCAAGTGACATATCGCCGTTACTTTCATAAATAAAACCCCGTTGATATAGTAACTTAGCAATTAATAAACTGGGGCTAGAAAGCTCTTGAGTTAACGACAACCCTTGGTTAGCGCTGTCTTTTGCTAAACGCAACTGCCCTTGTTGAATATAAATATTGGTTAACAAGTGCTGGTAGATGATTTGCTGCTCGAGTGATAGTTGGCTAACTTTACCAGCGTACTTTGTTAATTTAGCTTGTGCTAAACCTATATTTTGGTCGATGAGTGATTCAATTGTTACCGCTGCTTCGGTAAAGCCAACATCTTCCTGCTCTTGAGGTTGCACAGCCGCAGTTGCTACAGTGGCTACCATCAAGATTAAGAAAATAAATGTAGTGAAACATGGAAGCAACCGCTTAAGTAGCAATGTGATTAACCTGTAGGCGTTATTATTATTTAGCTAGTATAAAGTGATTATTTGAGAAATCCAATGCTACTGAATTTTAGCCCCTCAAATGAGGACATCCATGTTTTGGAACCTCAAATGAGGACATCCATGTTTTGTTGAAAACCTCAAATGAGGACATCCATGTTTTGTTGAAAAAATAAACACTCTAGACTATGTTGATATAACAGCAATGTAAGGAGTTTTATGATGACCCAATCACGCCGCCAGCAAGTATCATTACAAGATACCCGTTATTATCACCTAATCT
>NZ_JBWDLI010000022.1:0-28520 GCF_056238625.1 Colwellia sp. F1 | reverse complement strand
TTACCAGTAAGTTTTTTACCTGATTGAAGTGCTTTAACTGCATCTTCGAAGTTGAATTGATTTGTCATGTGTCATTCCTGTTTTTTACCAGTTTACCGAAATGACACAGATTTTTGAACATTACCTTAGAAAATTATAAACTCTCTAACGCTAATATCTGCTCTTATTTAAACCGCACTATTTACAGTTTGTCACCATTCTTATCTTCCCCAATGAGTATCCAATTAGGATTATCGTTATAGTCAGGGTGAGATGTCCAATTACTCAAATCAAAAATCCAAGGTTGTAAACATTCTCTGTCTGTCACACATGGGTCGGTTAACGCCCCCATAAACTCAATTACTTTTTCCGATTGTTCGGTATTAATATCAATTTCAGGTGCGGGTGAATTTGATACTGTTTCATCAAATGTTTGTCGAAACAAAATACGCGTATTATTAAATGCATCAGGATTCATATTATTATAAACCTGCTCACATGTTTCGCCCGTTTTATTCATAATATCAACAATAGATGTTAGCTCACAATAATCAGCATTACCCATTTCATTAAAAGTAGCATTACCATTAAGTATCGTACTAACACCCAATAAATCGTTCATTGCCCCGCCCGGGTTACCATAAACATCCATTACCTGTCGTAAAGTAGATAGACTGCCATTATGCATGTAAGGGCCTGTTTCTGTGATATTCAATAACGGTGATGTACGAAAATGATATGTATCTCCTATATCTCCGCTGATATTGGCACGGCCAAAATCAGAGTTGTTCACCGGTGGGAAGCTTGTACTGTCACCATTACCCGGTCCAACTTGTCCTAAACCAATCGCATGGAATTCTTCATCTGTGAATGTATCACCTGAATGACATTCGCTACAGGCAGCACCACCTTCATCACCGGCAGTCATAAAAAGTACCGCCCCTATTTTTTGATTGAGAGTCATCACATTGACATTAGCACCAGTATGTCCTTTTAAAGCTGCAACATATTCTTTCCAAGGGTTATCGACAAATACCATAGACTCTTCAAAAGTGGCTAATGCCTGTGCAATACGATCGAAGTTAATTACAGTATCGCCGTAGGCGCTCTGAAACAAAGCTTCCCATTCAGCATCACCAACAAAACGAGCGGCTAACATATCTCTGTATGCTTGATTGGAGGTAGAAAGTGACTCTTCTCCTCGCATTTCGTTTTCAATTACCGTTGGGAATCGTGATTGCGCATTAGCTAATGATGAGCCTTCTGGAATGTTATTATCTACAGCGCCATAATTCACTGAATCAGGAGTAATAATCCCACCATCTGTTCCTCTTGCTCCTGGGGTATTACTGGCACTTTCAATACGGGAATCCCAGAATAACCCCCGATCCAACAATCCTATATTGAAAACTGTTGGTGCATTGCGGCCAATAACGGGGTAGCCAGGCAATTCATGTGCTTCACTGCCGTTGAAGTAACGGCCACTACCTAATGTATTGGAAGAAAAATTATGAAAAACATCAACCGCGTCATAACCTACAGGCCACGAAAGTTCGTCGCCACCACCTAGCATTGGGTGATGACAAGACGCACATGCGGTGTCGTACTCACCACTTAAACGTTTAGAGTAAAACAAGGCTTTACCAAGTTGAGCCTCATCTGAATTGATATTAGGCAAATCGCGCCCCGTAGTGGGGTCACCAGTATAACCTTGCTCATTAATTAGAACCTGGGCATGAACATCGACTGGTGAAATAGCACTGGCAGGCGTACCTAACCCATCATCAACATCAATAGCTGGGGTTTCTTGTTGGTCAACGTCAGCTAAAGCATGATCGTCTCTGCCCGGTCGTACCATTCTTACTAAGTGAGTACTACTGCGACCTTTAAACCAATTCAAACCAGCTTTGAAATTGACGAACCAAGCATCCTGTGCGAAATCGATCATTGGTGATGAACTCCAAGTGTACTCAACCGTAGTCCCTGGGAAGATGTTCAAATTAATCGCTGGTTCAACTCGGTTGAAATCAACTAATGAGAAAAGCTCTTTAATATTAGGCAAGCGCCAATCGTTATACCCTGCTAATTCGCTAGTTTGAACATGTTCTAATGCTGATGCCCAATCCATCTTTTCTGCTGCACCGTTATCACAGAATACACCGCTAAGACCTGCCACACACTGAGTCCACATCAAACCAGTTCCTAAATCTGTCACTGTGCCATCATCGTGTACCTTATAACGTTCATCAGGTGTTTGTTCAACACTGTTATTGAAAGGATCCATTACTCTCACGAGGCGCACTGGTGATGCTTGGTAGCGCTGAAGATTCTTGTTATTACCAAATGCTAATTGAAATGCCCAAGCATAAAACTCACTATGTGCACCGCGATAAGGCGATGATGTCCAGTAAAAATCTCCCGTTGTATTAGGAAAATAGTCTTGATCAATTTTGAAAGAGAATGGACCAAAGCCTTTACCATAATTAACCAAAGACATGAACTGAGCATTATCCGGTATGCGCCAATCACTATAACCGCAGAAACTTTTCTCATTGGTAGCGATAATTAGGTTATTCCAGTCATCATAGTAATCACCATCTCTATCTTCATTATCCCTATCTTTTGCTGTTAAGCCCCCCCAGCGATAAAAGTTGCTCGCATCGTGTATGCCACCATCATTAGTCTTTACTTCCCATAGCAAGCCCGTTCGATTATCACGAACACATGCCCAAGGATTTGAGGCGTAGTTTCCATTACCGCTATAAGCACTACCATCGGCATTGATACGAGTAAGGTCAAAACCACCGTCACCATTACTATCGGAATTAACAGTCGCGCTTCTTCCTTGGCTACAATCTTGTTCCAGTAGCGAGCCATTTTTGCCTGTGATACCTGTATTACAGTTAGTACCGTTATTCGATTCAGTTGAACCAAATGTTATTCCGGTATCATTGAGAAAAGCCATGCCTGTATTAAATTCTACAGCTTCAGGATCATTACCATTTCTGATGTTATCAATCTCTGCTTCTAACTCTGTAATTATTGCTTGTTCTGCTGCGCTTAAATAACCACCACTTATTAACTCATACTCTTCATATGGGTCGGTAGCTAAGGAGTAAAGTTTCATGGTGCCGTCAGCATTTACTATAAGCTTGTATTCGCCATTGCTGATCGCCCATATATCAACATTGCCATCGTCCTTTTCAACGTATTGGTAATCTCTAATTTGAACATCCTCAGTAAAGAGCGGTTTAAAGCTCAAACTGTCATGGATATTGGGTTCATCAATACCAGCAATCTCTGCAATGGTGCTAAATAGATCTGTTGACGTTGCAAGGTTTTCAATCAAGCCAGTTCGTGTTACACCTTTACCCATAACAAATAGTGGTACATTAACACCGCCTTGATATACTGAACCCTTGGAGCTTCCTTGCCTGTACGGATACTGCGCAACACTAGCAGGAGTACCATTGTCTCCCATCACAATAATTACCGTATTTTCCAATTCATCTTGAGGGATACTGTTGAGTAAACGACCTATTTGATAGTCCATTGCTTCTATCGCAGCCAAGTAATAGGGTAACGCGTCTATACCTTTTTTATACGCTGGTAAATCACCTTGAGAGTGCATTGAGCTTGGTGGAACATGGTACGGCGTATGTGGAGCATTGTATGCCATCCACATAAACCAAGGTTTGTCTTTTTGTTGCTCTGCTATCCAATCAATAGCAATATTAGTGAGCTTTGTGGTTGCATACTCTGTTTGTATAGAAGTCGCGCCATCTTCAGACATTTGCCACTTGTAGTAATCATCCACTTCGCCACTAATGATCCCCGCGTAAAAATCAATACCAAAATCTTCTGGGTTGATTGTTGGATCTGTCCCCGATATATGCCATTTTCCTACAGCAGCAGTTGAATAACGGTCATTAGTTAAGGTATTGATATGGCTTTGTAAGGTCACTTCTTCAGGATTTAATACATCACCAACCCACTTTACGCCAGTGTTATAACCATATTTACCGGTAATCATTGAAGCCCTTGTTGGGGTACAGCTAGGGTAGGTCCAAAAATTATTAAAGGACAAGCCTGAATTTTGAATATCATCTAACGTAGGTGTCGTTGGCTTAACTTGCCCTTGTGAAAATCCATTAGTGGCATCTTTACCCATATCGTCAGCAATTATAAGCAGTATATTGGGATATTCTGATGGCTCTGATGTATCAGTAATAGGTATGTTAACTTTAGTATCATCGCCTCCACCGCCACAAGCAGACAGCAAAAGTAAGACTGAAGTAACACACAACACAAGAAACATGTTTTTATCTCTAATTTTTATCATAGTAATACTGATCCAATATTTTTAATTTTAACCATAAACAACAATATAATAATTAAAGAAAGATGAGCGGAAGATGAGGATAGTAAATTAATAGTTAAATGGCGTATCGTTATGCAAAAACGCATGAGTTAATATGCCTTTAAGGAAGCTATAAAAATAGCTCCACTGTTCGATTTATTCATCAACCAAGTTCATTATTAACATCTGCTGCTCATCTAGCTCTACCGTTAATTTGAACGACATTGCTGTTGCAGCCGAATGCGCGATTGAAAGGCCTAAACCAACATGATTAGTACCCGTTCGTGAGCTATCCTTTCTCCATAAACGGTCAAACATTGTCGAAAGGTCAATTTTGTCTAGGTTAGGGGCAAGATTAGCGACCGTAAAAACCGAATGACTGTTTTTACAGCTAAGAAAAACTTCACTGTCTTTAGGTGCATACTCAACAGCATTATTTATTAGATTGGAAATAATTATACGTAAAAGATGAGGGTTACTTTCTATTACACATTCTTCATTCAAGGATAAAGCAATTGTTATCCCTCGCTCTTTTACAAGCGTTGATTGCAAAGTAATACATTCTTCAATAACGGTGGAGACATTCACTTTTTCAGTGAGTATTTCAGAGCCAGAGTTCTCTATTCGAGCTAAAGAGAGCAAGCTGTCTATCGTATTTTGTAGTTGCGCTGACGATACTGCAATGTAACGATAATCATCAACAGTTGATTGCTCAGGCCATTTCATTGCTACTTCACTTGTTGTACGAATAGCTGCTAACGGGGTACGTAACTCATGAGCTAGATCGTTATTGAATTGGCGCTCTCTTTCAAAACTTTTTTCTAACCTTGCAAGCAATTGATTGAGCCTACTGATTAAAGGGTTAATTTCCGTAGGTACACCTTCATTATTCAATCTATTGTGTAAGGAACCTGCCTCTACTGCCGCAACTTTTTCAGACAGATATTGTATCGGCGCTAATGTTCTTCTTATGGTAAAAACGACCATGAATGACAGTAAAAAGAAAAAAAACGCGCCACCTATAATCAATTTATACGTGAGTGTCGCTAACTGTTGATTAACTTCTGTTTTAGTTATTGCAACGGAAACGGTTATTTCATCGCTTCTCGGCCCAAGCTTCATCGTAAACGAGTGCATGCGAATATCTTCACCTGAGGCTAACTGACTATTGTAATTTCTTTGCTGATGTTGCTCTTTTAGATAGCTAAGTTGATGGTCCAACAGGTTTTCAGACTTGCTTAGTGTTGTTCCTGCTGTATCCCAAGCTTGTAAATAAAACGTGTTATTTTCATCGTTAAGCAGACGTTTGGTGTTTTTGGCTATATCGATTGCCGCCCTCATCACTTTGTCAAATCGGCGAGGTGGCATTGGCATTCTATTGGCTAGCTGAACCGCGCGAGCGAGCTTATTGAGTTCATTATCAAGGCTACCATCAAGCCTGCGTTTTTCAGAAAAGTACAACGTTGTTCCTGCTAAAATAGCAATAACAATAAAGCTTGACACTAGCCACAGTAACAGCTGGGAACGGATACTTTTCATGGCTTTTCTACACTAATTATATAGCCCATACCTCTACGAGTATGGATTAGTACGGCATCATTTTTTGATACCTTAATCGCTTTTCTTAATGCGCATATCGCAGTATCAACTACGTTACTCATAGGCGACACTTGTTCGTCATAAATATGCTCTTCAATCTGAGTGCGAGAAATAACACTTCCCTCATGCAACATGAGGTACTCTAACAAAGAAAATAGTTGAGAAGATAAGGGGACATTCTGCGTTCCTCGCATAACGGTTTTAGCTGAGCGATCTAGAGTTAAATCACCAACCGTTAATTTGGGGGAGCGGGTTTGGTACTTTCGTCTGGCAAGTGCTTCCACTCGAGCAATAAGCTCTTCAATGGCAAATGATTTCACCAAATAATCATCAGCGCCTAATCGCAAACCAGCAACTCGATCTTCAATAGAATCTTTCGCTGTCAAAAATAATACCGGTGTTTCATTGTTAGCTTCCCTCAACTTTTTAAGCACTTCTCGACCATCTAACCCCGGAAGCATAATATCGAGAATAATCACGTCATAGTCATTCTCTAATGCCATCCATAAACCATCAGAGCCATTACCTGTTGCGTCTACCGCAAACCCTGAAGCTTTCAACGCTTTAACGACAGCCCTAGACAGTGCTTGGGAATCTTCAACCAATAATAATTTCATCTTACAGCTCTTCTAAAATAAAGGGTTTAGTGGTAAAAATTTTTCTAATAGCAATTAACTGTGCAATTTCCTCACATACCTTAAAAAATATATATAAGTTAACATGAGCAGAAGGTGAGGATATATCAACAAATTTTAAATAGTGCAACTAGGTATAATGATAATTGTTGGAAATATATAATCCATCTCATTCCTATCTACTTTAATTAGCTTTTTGACTATCTTATAGTCGCCGCCCCCATATTGGCCTTGTTTAATGCCCTACAAAGTTTGAAAAAAGTAAGGTCCACTTATGGCTAATTGCTGCCGTTAAAACTTTAACAGCTAACATCCGCTTTTCGCTCTTTTAAGACCTTAAATATATGCCTTATTCAATTTCAAGTATCCGATTGATGTTGTTAGAACTAGATAATTGCAGCTTAGTTGTACTGCCCAAGTAAATGACATTTTCTAACTGTGACTTATTTCTGGTTCAGTAATTTAACGGACTTGGTATAAGTTCTATGTTTGAGCTCTTGTGCTGGCTCTTTTTTTAAGGTTTTTTCTATAATTAAAAGGAGTAACTTTAAATTGTTTTTTGAATTGAGAGATAAAATGAGATGGACTAGAAAAATAGAGGTCGAAGCTAATATCTGTAATAGAGCGATCGGTTTGACTAATTAAGCGCGCTGCGGAATACAGTTTATGCCGCAAACTATATTCGGAAAAATTACATCTAAAGATAGATTTAAATAATCGAGAAAAATGTGATGGTGACATAAAACATTCTTCTGCCGCCTCAACTAAAGTTAATTCTACGCTAGAGTTTTGACGGAATAAATCAATAACCGGTGCTATTTTTTGGTAACCGACGCTTGAATGTATAGGTAAGGTATTTGGTGGGTTCACTTGGTTAGCATGCTCTGCTATCCAAAGTATTAGTAAACGTAATAACGTTAAACTAATTCCACTTAATGGATTTTCAAGATAGCTTTGGTGCAACCATTTAACCTGACTTTGTACAATTGCTAAGTGCTCGCCTTTTAAGCGCAGGTGTTGACCTCGCTCAAATTTACCCGCAATCTTTTTTAATTCAACATCATTAAAAAGTTCTGGAATAAATTGAATGATATACCACGACTTTTGCTGCTGATTGAGTTCGAAGTCATGGGTTTCTAATGCTGGAGTATAAACAATATCGTTATTTTGTAATTCAGACTCTCCCTGACTGTAAAAATATTTACCTTCAATTTGTTCAAAAATAATCAATTCATGCACTTCATGAAAATGCATAAAACAAGAATAAGAAGAGTCTTGCTCGTATTGAACCTTGTGGATTTCAAATTGATAGCCCTCTTCAATACAAAACGGCTCACAATATACTTGTGCTTTACCCATACTATATCAACAATAATAATCACTTTCAAAACACTAAAAATAAAATATAAACAATACAAACAACAAAATGAAAACAATTAATTATTTATATTTAACATTAACAGACACACCAAAATATCATATTTTTAACAAATATCATATAAAAACCATTACTTTCCATTAAAAAATGATATTTATATGGTATTTATAGTAATAAGTCATATAACTCACATAGTATAAAGTGGATGAATCACTTCCTCACCTGCTATTTTTTATTTACTTTTCATGTTTCAATGTCATAAAAAATAACAACTAAATAACGTCTATTTAGCCATAAAAGGTAAGTTAATAATGTTAGATAAACTAGATTTCACCGTTTTTAGCACTTATGTGATAGCACTACTTTGTATTGCTTTATGGATTTCAAGAAATGGCCACAAAGGCGATAGAAACACAGAAGATTACTTTCTTGCAAGTAAATCACTTCCTTGGTGGGCAATTGGAGCTTCGTTAATTGCAGCCAATATTTCAGCGGAACAAATAATAGGAATGTCAGGCTCTGGCTATGCTATTGGTTTGGCTATTGCTTCGTATGAATGGATGGCAGCAATTACCTTAATTTTAGTAGGAAAATATTTACTGCCTATATTTTTAGAAAACAAAATATTTACTATGCCGCAATACCTTGAACAACGTTTTGATGGCAGAGTTAAAACAACCTTAGCTTTATTTTGGTTAGTGGTATTTGTCTTTGTGAACTTGACCTCTATTTTATGGTTAGGCGGATTAGCTATACAAACGGTTACGGGTATAGACTGGATGGTAGGTATGATTTTCCTTGCTGTTTTTTCAGTAGCTTACTCACTTTATGGTGGCTTAAAAGCCGTTGCTTTTACCGATATCATCCAAGTAATTTTATTGGTGTTTGGTGGTTTGTTCTTAAGTTACCTTGCCTTAACTCAGGTGTCGGGAGGTGAAGGTGTTATTGCTGGTTTTAATATTTTAACTGAAAAAGCACCTAAACACTTTGATATGATCTTAAGCGCGGACAACCCAAATTATATGAGTTTACCGGGAATTTCAGTGCTTATTGGTGGTTTGTGGGTGATGAATATAGGATATTGGGGCTTTAACCAATATATTATTCAACGCGCATTAGCAGCGAAAAGCATACAGGAAGCACAAAAAGGCATTGCATTTGCGGCTTATTTAAAACTGCTGATGCCTTTTATTGTGGTATTACCGGGTATTGCAGCAATAATATTATTTCCAACACTCACTAAACCCGATCAAGCTTATCCGTCGATGATGGGCTTAATGCCTTCAGGTATTAAAGGATTAGTATTTGCTGCTTTGGTTGCCGCTATTGTTTCTTCTCTTGCCTCGATGACTAATAGTATTTCTACTATTTTTACAATGGATTTATACAAAAATATTAAACAAAATAAGAGCCAGCACCATTATGTTGGTGTAGGAAGAATAACAACAGTGGTTGCATTAATATTAGCACTAATTACTGCACAGCCTTTACTCGGTAAGTTTGATCAAGCTTTTCAATACATTCAGGAGTTTACAGGTTTATTTTCCCCAGGAATTACAGCAATATTTATCATGGGTATGTTTTGGAAAAGAACAACATCTACAGGCGCACTAGCGGCGGCAATTAGTTCAGCTATATTTTCACTCGCCTTTAAATTTTTATGGCCGGAATTACCGTTTATGGACCGCATAGGTCTTGTGTTTATTTTGTGTATATTGATGTCAATACTTGTATCTCTTATGGGTAAACCAAGTGTTCAGGACACTTCTATAAACATAGATACGATTAACTTTTCTACCGATAAATCGTTTAATATTGCTGCAATAGGCTGTACGGTTATATTGGTATTGATTTATACTACGTGGTGGTAAGTATTTATAAACAAGATTTTTTGTGTTTTTTGCTAGCTTATCGCTGTGATGGCAACGCTGCGACACTCAAGTTGATTAAATATTTCTATTGGTGGTTTGCTGTTTTCTTGCAGCGCTATAATTTGTGATTCAATATCTTTTGATACTTTAGTTAGTCTAGTTTTACACCCCTTCCCTTTGCTCAGGCTAGCTATTGAAGATGTGGCTGAATAGTTACTTGAAGTTTATTCAAGTACAACTCAGCCATATCATCTAACTTAGCATGTGTGCTTATTTCACAACACTTCTAGGAAGAGCTACAGGCATTGAACTCATTGACTCCACACCAATAGAAGTTGAAAAAACAAGCACAGAAAAATCAGACTAGGATAATGTTTATATGACAAAAGTGCTAACAGTTGACTTGGGCCTGTAACAACCACAATCATGGCACATGATGCCGTATAGGGAGGAGACCATCACATAAGATTACTTAAATTAAATTCATTATTATCTCGACTTTTGAGCAATAATTTCATCAAGACGCCGTTGCATACTCTTTACCCTCTCTGGCTGCTGTTGCGCTAAGTTATTTTTCTCTCCCGGGTCAACGGCTAAATTAAATAACTGTGGTGTATTCATCATGCCGCTTTCAATATTTTTATTATTTCGTATCCAACCATCATCGTTGGTAGTGGGACGAATGAATTTAAAGTTATTAACTCGTATCGACAATGTAAAAGCTTCTTCAACTAATTCTTCTCGACCTTGATCTGTCCTATTGAACCATGCTGATAAATGATTTTGGCTATCTATAGCTTCATTATTTGCTAATGGTAAATTGAGTAAATGAGCTAATGATGCATAGATATCAATTTGGCTCATTAACGCATCACTTGTACCTGGAGAGGCTTTTGCTGGATAATGGACTATTGTAGGTACACGAGTGCCCGCTTCATAAGCACTATACTTACCACCACGATACACCCCTCCAGGCTTGTGATTACCTAATAACTGAAGCGCCTCATCATCATAACCATCTGTTAATACAGGGCCATTATCACTGGTAAAGATAATCAGCGTATTATCTAAAACGCCTTCATTTTTTAATTGTTTAACAACTTGGCCAGTAATCCAATCCATTTGCACAATGGCATCTCCTCGTACACCCATAGTACTTTTACCTTGAAACATTTTATTAGGCAAACGTGGTACATGAATGTCATGAAATGAAAAGAAGAGAAAAAAGGGCTTGTCTTTATTGTCTGCTATAAATTTATTGGCTTTATTTGACAATACCGTATGAAATTCCTCATCAACCCATTCTGCACTTTTACCGCCAGCCATATGGCCAATTCGGCTAATGCCATTGATAATAGTATCATTATGTTGTTCGTCTGCTACTTGGCGTCTAAGTTCTGGATTTCCATACCCTGTAGGCCTGCTTCCTATTTTTTCTGCATTACTAATCGTTAAAGGATCATTTTTTTCGATATTAACAACATGATGATTTTCAAGGTAAACAGCTGGTACACGATCGCCCGTTACTGGTAATAAAAAGCCATAATCGAAACCAATCTCAAGTGGTCCAGGGGTTACCGCTTCATTCCAATTAATTTTTTTTGTTCCATCACCAAGACCTAAATGCCATTTACCAACAACAGCAGTTTGGTAGCCAACTTTTTTCAATAATTTAGGTAAGGTTGCTTGCTCAGTGCCAATAAGTAGCGGTGCATCCCCCTCAAGTACTCTGGCATTTTTACGAAAGGCATGCTCACCAGTTAACAAAGAGTAGCGCGATGGAGTACAGGTGGCGGCAGAGCTATGTGCGTCGGTAAAGTTAACACCGTTTTGAGCTAAATCATCAATATTAGGTGTTGAGACTCCTTTCGCACCATTTACGCCAATATCACCATAACCTAAATCATCAACATAAAAAATTACTACATTTGGTTTATCAAGTGATTTTAGGCGGTTATTAGCGACATTTTCAGGCATTTGATTACAACCTAATAGCAGACAACTCCCCGTTAAAAATACTAACCGTTTAATATTAACAATTCGTGTGATTGTTATACTGAAATATGATTTCATTTCCTGTTTTTAACCTTTTAATATGTTCCTAAATGAACAGTGGGAATGTATGAAGTTTAACTAAACTGCGACAGCCAAACCACACAGTATTCAACAAAACGCCTTAAGATGAAACACTCCTAGGCACTTAACGTTATAGATAAACTCTCACTACTTACCAACCACATTAATTGTAAAGCTATATTCATACTTACCTGCGGGTATTTGATACTTAGCTATAGGTGCGGCTAGCGAAGACCATGAGTCAGTACCGCCAACGCCCATTTGTTTGTGATCAATATTTAGGGTAGTAAAACCTTGCTCAACTAACTCATAAGGGTGTTTAGCATCATCGATATTCTTTTGTGACCAAGGCCACACTGACATGCTAAGGTTTTCACTACCGTTAATAATAATACCCACGTTAGACGTTGTTTGTGTTAACTGCCACCAGTCCACATCGGTTCTATTACCGTTTTCTTGCGGCACCATATACGGGTAAGTTAATGCATCAACCTGCCCTTTATAAATACCAATTTCAGCACCTTTATTACGATCAATATAGTTTTCGAACGGCCCACGCCCGTAATAAGTAACATCACTCAAGTTTTGATTAATACCAACTTGCATGCCTATTCTTGGCATAACCGGTAAAGATTTATCTGCATCGACTTGAGTTAATACTGTAATTTCACCCGCGCTATTAATGGTATAGTTATTGATAACGGTTAACTTAGTATTAATCGCTGACGCGACTGTAATTTGCACTTGTTGCTCATTTAATTTTTTGACTGAAAAATCAGTTAATACTAAAGAATCTGCCGCTGTTTTCCAAAAGCCTAAAGTTTCATGTGTTCTCCAACCAAGGCGATCATTATCCGTTTGAGCGCGCCAAAAGTTCATGGTTAAAGGTGATTTAATCAGGGCTTCATTATTCACAATGTATTGCGTCAGTTGTCCATTTTCTGTATCAAACTCAACAGTAAATAATGAATTGTTGATAGAAACTTTATCGTTAGTTTCTATTAAGGTTAACCCTTGAGTCGCAGTTAAAGAGGTTGTCGATTTTTTTAATGTTTTTGGTGAAGTCGGCACTAATTCAAACTTTTCTTTAGCTATTTCATAACCTGCTTTTGCCCAAGGAACATCATTAGCTGTATGCGCACTTAAACGTAACCAGTAACGAACACCACTTTGCTCTTCAACAGCTGATAATTTAATGTTAATAGTTTTAGTATTACCCGCGTCAATCGTGTTTTTAGCTAATGTTCCTTGGTCAATCACTTCATTATCAGCCATTAACTGCCAACGAATATTTTCTAAATTAATCGCTTGGTGGAAGTAACGGTTAGTAAGTTTTATTTTGGCTGTGCCTGATGTCAATACTTGAGATAAATTAACCGCTTCAAACTGTACAGGTTGAAATATATATTTAGCATGATGTAATTCTGGACTGGCGTTACCATACGAATCAACAATGCCGTTTTGGTTAAAGGCTTGTGCATTAGGGATATCACCAAAATCACCACCGTAAGCCAGGAAGGTTTCACCTGCTTCGGTTTTGTGTTCTAAACCTTGATCCATCCAATCCCAAATGTAACCACCAATTAAATTTTTGCGTTGATAAATGAGATCCCAAAATTCATCAAGGTTGCCCATTGAGTTACCCATGGCGTGCTCATATTCACACATTAAAATAGGACGTGTCATGTACGGGTTGTCAGACATACCTTTTAAGTATTCTATGCTTGGATACATACGTGAAATAACATCCACATACAGTGGATCGGTAGGGTTAGCCATTGGTGTTATACGGCCTAGCGACTCCATTTGTTCAGGAAGCCAATACCAACCGCGTGGTGGTTGAATAAACTCAGGGTGTTCGGGTACACCTTGCGCGCCTTCATAATGAACAAAACGTGATGAATCATAATCTTTTATCCAACCAGCGGCAGCTGCATGACCAGGCCCCATGCCTGATTCATTACCTAATGACCATGAAATAATAGATGTATGGTTCTTGTCTCTTTCTACCATACGCATAATTCTGTCCATGATGGCAGGCACCCATTGTGGGCTATTTGAAAATTGGCCACCAAATAAATGGCTTTCAACGTTAGCTTCATCCATAACATAAAGGCCATATTCGTCGCATAAATCGAGAAAATAAGGGTCGTTAGGGTAATGAGCAGTACGTACCGCGTTAAAGTTATTTTGCTTCATCAAAATAACATCATTGCGCATATCTTCACGAGTTAGGGCTTTGCCCCTTATCGCATTATGGTCATGACGATTTACCCCGATAATTTTAATACTCTTACCATTAACTAATAACTCACCGGTGTTAGCGTCAATTTTTACGTCTCTAAAGCCAACTTTACTACTTTTAGCTTCTATCACTTGCCCTTTATCATCAGCTAATGTTAATACTAGGCTATATAAATAAGGCGTTTCTGCAGTCCAAATTTTTGGGTTTTTTACTTTAATGTTAATTAGGTCAAATTGAATATTTTCACGTTGTGGATATGACTGCATTACCGTGTCAGCATTAATACTCACTTGGTTTACTTTGTTGTTCTGTGCATCAAAAAAATCAGCCGTTAATGTCCAACCGGCCATTTTTTCATTATCACTTTGCGTTAAAAATGGACGAACTTGTAATTCAGCCGATTGGTAATCATCACTTAACTTAGGTTTCGCAAAAAAGTCTCTGATCGCAGTTTTAGGTTGAGCCAGAAGTAGTACTTCACGGTGAATACCGCTAATTTTCCACATATCTTGGCCTTCAAGATAACTGCCGTCACTCCAGCGCATAACCTGTAACGCTATTTTGTTTTTACCTTGTTGCACAAAATTTGACACATCAAACTCTGCTGGTAATCGGCTGCCTTGGCTGTAGCCAACTTTTTGTCCATTAACCCAAACATAAAAGGCGGAAGATATACCGCCAAAATGTAAAATAACTTGTTTTTCATTCCAACCTTTAGGTAAGTCGAACGATTTAATGTAAAAAGAAACAGGGTTTTCTTTAGCTATGTTTGGGCTGGTATCAGGAATAGAAGAAGTGCCGCCGCCAGAATAAAAAGGTAATTCAGTATTAGTATAATAAGGGATACCGTAACCAAGTAACTCTATATTTGATGGAACTGGAATTTCTGTCCACGCAGAAGAATCAAAATCATTAGCAACAAAAGAGGTATCAATAGATTCATCATCTTCTTGATAACTAAACTGCCATTGACCATTCAAGTTTAGGTAATCACTTTTTTCACGGCCATCATCTGAGCTTAAACTACGTAATGCAGCCTCACTGGTTGAATAAGAATAAGGCATAGCGCGAGTTGGTAAACGATTACGTGAGATAACCGCAGGGTTTTCCCAGTCTTTGTCTAGGTAGCCTGCAGCTTGCTGTTTATTTGCAAGATTAGACTGCATGTTACTACACGCAGAAAGTAATAAAATAAATGCTAAAGAGCATCCTCGGTAAAAATGACAAGTCACCATAGACTCCTAATATATAAATCATGAATACAGGTATATACCCAAGTTACTTGGGTATAACTTTAAATTCGGCGTGTACAAATAAGTATAACCTTAATTTTTTTTCATCTGCTTTAGTCATAAGACACAAAAATTTAAGGTAATGCCGATTACTGTTAAGTGTTTTAAATCGTTAAGTATTGGTTTAGCGGCAATTCACGATATCGCTCACCAGTTGCTGCAAATACTGCATTAACAATACTTGGTGCTACCGGTGGTACACCTGGCTCACCTACCCCCCCTGGTGGATTGTTTTTTGGATTCACTAAGTGAACAACCATGACGGGGGCTTGATTCATACGTGTTACCGGATAATCATGGAAGTTAGATTGCACAACGGCACCTTTTTTAATATCAATTTTACCCATTAACGCGATCGACATACCAAATATCATCGCACCTTCTAGTTGTGATTTAATACGATCTGGATTGACTGCTAAACCACAGTCAATAGCGGTATGCATTTCTTTAACGGTTAATCGTTGATTAATTACTTCTACTTTTGTTGCTACTGCAACATAACTAACAAAACTACGGTGTACAGCAATACCCCAACCTTGACCCTTAGGTAAGGTGTCATGAATTGGTGTATGAGCGATCAACGTTTCTAGCACACCACGATAGCGAGCAATAGAATAAGGGTGACGTTCAAGTGTCTCATCATAGTTGGTAAAGTTAAAATCAAATGCTTTTTTAGGATCAAGATCTCTGTCTTTACCTAATGTTTTTAATATCATTTGGTCAGTAGGTACATTAGCAGCATGGGCAACTTCATCAATAAAACAGTTTAAAGCAAAGGCTTGTTGGATATTACAAACTGAACGCATCCAACCAATCCTTACTGGCGTTTCGGCTTCTGCCTTTTCCATTAATACATTATCAATATCGTAGGGGAAATCACCAAAACCTAGACTCAATTCAAAATTTTGCGGTGTATTTAACTTATGATTAAATGTTGAAGCAATGGTTGGGTAAGCAGCTTGTTGAGCCCAAGTTGTGACATTATTGTTATTGTCCAATCCGGCTTTGAAGTTTACTACGGCACCAGCATGATAATACCCTGACTGAACGTCATCTTCTCGGCTCCACACAACTTTCACGGGTTTTTTAGTAATATTGGCTAAATAAATTGCTTCGTTAGCAAAGTCGGTTTTAGATTTACGGCCAAAGGCACCGCCTAATAAAGTGGGTTGTACGTTAAAAATTTTTTCTGGTAATTTAGTCATTGATGCGGCGTTGGCCATCACTGATTGTGGGTCTTGCACACATGCCCATACGTCACAAATACCATCATGGAACCATGCTGTTGCCATAGGAGGCTCCATTGGCGCATGAACTAAATAAGGGGTTTGGTATTGCGCTTCAACGACTTTGTTGGCAGCGGAAAACCCTTTAACAACATCGCCACGACCAGCAACGCGTTGAGGTTTATTGGCTAAATTATCTTTAAATTTAGTAAAAGCTATTGTCGAGTCATGCTCTTTATTCTTACCTAGATCCCATTCAATTAATAAAGCTTTACGACCTTCTTGTGCAGCCCAAGTATTCGTAGCTAAAACCGCTACACCTGCTAAAGGTGAGTAAACAACGGTTTCTGGCGTTGGCGGCATTTGAATGACTTCAACTATACCAGGTACTTTTAACGCCTCGGTTGCATCAAAAGATTTAACTTGCCCATGCAGTACCGGACATCGTTTAATAGAGGCAATTAACATATCAGGTAAGTCAACATCAATACCATAAACGGTTTTACCTGTAAGTATGTCATCTAAATCAACGATAGGTACTGATTTACCAATGTATTTGAAGTTTTTTTCCGACTTATACTTTAGTGTTTTAATATCCGGTACGGGTTGTTTACTTGCAAGTTCAGCAAGATCACCATAGCTCACCGAATTTCCGGTTATTTTATTAAATACTTTATTGTCTTTAGCATAAACATCGTCGATTGATATTTTCCAATAATCAGCGGCAGCTTGTTCTAGCATAGTACGTGCAGAAGCGCCCATTTCCCTTAATTTATCGTAAAATTTACGGATACTGCTTGAGCCATCGGTGTTTTGATCACCGTACTCTTTATTACCTTTACCTTGAATAACCTGAACATTATCCCACGAGCACTCTAATTCATCAGCGATTATTTGTGGGATACCGGTTTTAGAGCCTTGCCCCATTTCAGATCGGTGACTTACTAACTCAATTGAATTATCTGGTTTGATGGCAACAAAAATATTAAGCCGTTGAGTCGCATTATTTTCAGGCGGTAAAATCTTAACTTTTGATGAATTTGATACGATTGAACTACAACCAAGTAATAAACCACTGCTACTAATACCAGCAAAAGTTAAAAACTCACGACGAGATAACTTTAATGGATTCATTATTTATCTCCTTCATTATTAGCTAATACTGCAGCAGCTTGTTTGATCGCCTGTTTAATTCTTGGATAAGTACCGCAACGACAGATATTTCCTGACATATGATTATTAATATCCTCATCACTCGGATTTTTATTGGTTTGTAATAATGTTAATGCACTCATTATTTGTCCAGATTGACAATAACCACACTGCGGAACATTGTTTTCTTTCCAAGCTATCTGAATGGGATGTTGACCTTTTTCATCAACACCTTCAATAGTGGTTATTTTAGCATTTTTTGCTACAACAACGGGGGTAATACAAGCACGCATGGGTTGACCATTTATATGTACTGTACAAGCACCACATTGACCAATGCCACAACCAAACTTAGTGCCTTTTTTATTCAATAGATCACGTAACACCCATAATATCGGCATGTTATCAGGAGCATCTACTTGATGTATTTCGTTATTAATATTTAGCTCTAACATGGTTGTTTTTCTCATTTACAAAGTAATAAAAGAATAATGTCGTATGAATTTCACACTAGACATAATTAAGGTAATATGAACAATAATGCTAAATTAGTCAATTGTTAACTATTTATTGTTGATTTTATATTGATTTGGTAACAGTATGTTTAGATAAATTACAAAATTATATAACTTACTTAACTATGTCTTTTTTTAATCTTATCTCGTTTACTAATAAAATTAGGTCTAACTTACTTATTAAGTTGACTCCCTATTTTTTGTTGTCGGTTTTCTTTAATCAAACTGCTCTGGCAGATGAAAAAGTAAAAAAATTAACCTGGGCGCATGTATATGAATTATCAGAGCCTTTGCATTTATGGGCTAAATGGGCGGCAAAAGAAATAGAAAAAGAAACCAACGGTCGTTATGTTATTAATGTTTTCCCCTCATCTATGATGGGTAAAGAAGCTGAAATAAATCAAAGCTTGAGCTTAGGCACCGTTGATATTATCTACACAGGCACTAGTTTTGCAGGTCAAACCTACCCAGCAATGACATTGTCTGAACTACCTTATATATTTCGTGATTATCAGCATTGGCAGAATTTTAATGAGAGTGATCTCTTCGATGATATCGCGCTAGGTTACAAAAACGCGTCAATGGGTAATCAAGTGGTAGGTAATAACTATTATGGCCAGCGTCATGTCACTGCAAATAAACCAATACGTACACCTGATGACATGATTGATTTAAAGTTGCGAGTCCCTAATGCGACTATTTATAAAATGTTTCCTTTATCTGTTGGCGCTAATCCAAGCCCGATTGCTTTCTCGGAAGTTTATCTTGCTTTACAACAGGGGGTTGTTGACGCACAAGAAAACCCATTACCTACTATAAAAGCCAAAAGGTTTTATGAAGTACAAAAATACATTAGTTTAACGGGTCACCTGCAAGGCTCGGTATTAACCGTAACTAATGACAAATTATGGTCGTCATTATCAGCAAAAGATAAAGCTATTTTCACCGATGTATTTAAAAGAGCGGCTTTAGGGGTTTCTGAAGATACTCGTCAAGCAGAGTTAGCATTACAACAATGGTTTGAAGCGCAAGGCGTTACTGTTTTATCGGTAGACCGTAGTTTATTTAGGGAAAAAGTTCTTCCTTTCCATCAAAAAATTAAACAAACACTAGGGGCTACATTTTATGACAGATTACAAAACATCCAATAATGAGGAGGCATCTGAAGGTGACTTCAACTTTGAGGAAGATGAAACTTTTAATTATGCGGATTATAAAATTGAAGACTGGTTGAGCTTTATTTTATTTTGGTTATTAGCATTAACAGTATTTTCACAATTTGTTAGCCGCTATATTTTTTCTGCACCACTGGGATGGACCGAAGAGATTGCTCGCTACCAACTCGTTTGTTTAGGTTTTCTTGGCAGCTGTATTGGTATCCGTAATAATAGCCATATTTTTGTGAGCTTGTTTCATCAGTGGTTGCCGGAAAAAACTTCAAAAATTATTTTTTCTCTCATCGCTGTCTTTAATGTCGTGTTTATCGCAAGTTTAGCTTTTTTATGTTACCAAATTATTCCGCTGCTTCAAATCCATAAAATGGCATCATTACCATTATCGATTAGTTTTTTGTATGGCATTATTTTAGGTAGTTTATTAATTATGTTATTTCGTAGCTGTCAATATCTTGCGATTCACCTTCTAGCAACACCACCAACAAAAGCATAAGGTATTATTATGGTTGTTACAGTTTTATTCGTTTCATTATTGATCATGATTATTTTGGGGTTCCCCGTTGCTTTTGCACTAGCAGGGGCATCTTTATTAGCTATCATGTTTGATGCTCAAGTGCCTGAATTAGTAGTTTTACATCGCATGGTTGGCGGCATGGATAGTTTTCCGCTGTTATCTATACCATTTTTCGTTTTAGCGGGTGCTTTAATGAACTCATCTGGTATCACCCATCGTATTTTTGATTTTGCTAATGCCTTAGTAGGCTGGATGCGTGGCGGTTTAGGCCATGTAAATATTTGTGCATCTATTATGTTTTCAGGAATGTCTGGCGCTGCGGTTGCCGATGCTGGTGGCTTGGGAGCAATTGAAGTTAAAGCAATGCGTAAAAAAGGTTATGACGCAGGATTTTCTGTCGGGGTAACTGCCGCATCCTCAACGATAGGGCCTATTATTCCACCTAGCTTACCAATGATTATTTATGGCGTAATGGCTTCTGCTTCTATAGGCCAGTTATTTGCCGCAGGCTTTATTCCCGGTTTATTAATGGCTATTGCGTTAATGGTAATGGTGGCTTATTACTCGAAAAAAAGAATCTACCCTAAAGATGCAGGGTTTAGTTTACCGCGTTTAGGTTCAACATTTAAAAGAGCCTTTCTATCATTAATGACGCCGGTTATTATTATTGGCGGCATTTTATTTGGTATTTTTACGGCAACGGAAGCTGCTATTGCTGCTACGGTGTACGCCTTAATTCTTGGCTCGTTAGTTTATCGAAGCCTTAATTGGCAGAAACTTGTTAAAGTAAGTATGGAAACTATTGAAACCAGCAGTATCATTTTATTAATTATTGCTGGTGCTGCAATATTTTCCTGGGTGTTAACTAATCAGCGTGTGACCGAAGATTTTACCGCGTGGATGTTAACAATAACTGACAATAAAATAGTTATCCTTTTATTAATTACTTTGATTTTATTTGTGGTTGGCTGTTTTATGGAAACAATCGCGGCTATTACTATTTTAACTCCTGTATTACTACCTATAGCCGTCGGCTTAGGTATCGACCCCGTCCATTTTGGTGTGGTGATGGTACTTAATTTAATGATTGGTTTATTAACCCCTCCAGTGGGCATGGTGCTTTATGTGTTATCTAGGGTAACTAAAGTACCTTTTGAAGACTGCGCAAAAGCGACCATTCCATTTTTAATTCCGTTAGTGGTGGTGTTGATGTTAGTGACTTTTATTCCTGAATTGTCTATGTGGTTACCTACGTTACTCTATCGTTAAATCGCTATAATCGTTTGAAGCTTACATGAGAGATTTTGGTTGCTAACAAAATTATTCGAAAGTAAGCCCTCTCAAAGCGATAAATGAGTCACATATATAATATTTTAATTTCAGAGCGGGTCGAGATTTACCATTAAGGCTAACTTATTGATATTTTCAAAAATATCAATAAAAGGTCAGCGGATAAATATTTTAATAAATAGTTGAACTAAATGAGTAACAGATTAGAACAATTACTTGCCACCTGGCAACCACAAAAATTGAGTGTAGAGTGGGTATTAGCAACGGTTATTGAAACAGACGGATCGTCTTATCGTAAACAAGGCGCAATGATGTTTATCAATAGTCTTGGTCAGTATTTTGGCTTGCTCAGCGGTGGCTGTTTAGAAGCCGATATTATGCTCAAAGCAAGAAAATGCTTAGATACAGGTAATAACGCTATTGTTTGTTATGACATGCGTGATGAAGATGATTTAAGCTGGCAACTGGGTATTGGCTGTGGTGGTATGGTTAAAATACTATTACAACCTATCACTGAAAAGTCTAACTGGCTAAATTTAGAAGCACTACAAACTCATTTACAGGCAAAGAGAAGTTGTGTTTACCGTCAGCTTATTAATGAAAAAATTCCCGAAAATACACTTACCCTGTTTGATAAAAAACCATTAGATCTAAAATTAGAACTAAAACTAGCAGAAAAACTACAACCAACAACTGACAATGAGTTTGTTCATCTTATTAAGCCGGCACCTTGCCTCGTTATTTTTGGCGGCGGGTTAGATGCGGTTCCCGTGGTTAACATGGCCAAAATATTAGGTTGGGATGTGACAGTTATTGATGAGCGTGTTAATTATGCTCGGGCAACACATTTTTCAGAAGCCGATAATATTGTGCATCAGCCAATTAACTCATTAAGTAACGAAACTTATTTAGTTAATGCCAATGTTATCGTGATTATGACTCACAACGTTAAATTAGATGCTAAAGCTTTAAACCTTATTCAAGGGTGCGATGCTAAATTTGTAGGGTTATTAGGGCCTACTCACCGTACCGAAAAAGTCTTAAATGCTGCAGGGTTAACCTACCAACAATTAGCAAGAGGTTTATCAAACCCTGTTGGGTTAAATATAGGTGGTGACTTACCTGAATCTATCGCTTTGTCTATTTTATCTGAAGCACACGCTGTGCTTGAAGGTAAAAGCGGGCAAACATTAACTCAGGTGGTTTAACATGTTATTAGCCAATGATATTGATTCGATAAATATAAAAATTGTTATTCTTGCTGGCGGTAATAGCATTAGGTTTAATGGGATTAAACAACTGAGTTTAGTTCACCGTGATAATACGCCAATACCGTTATTACAACAATCTATCAATACCGTTACGCGAGCTTTAGCTATAGAAGAAATACCTACTGATAACCTTTATGTTGTTACTGGTGAAAGTCACAGGAAAATAGCCGAGAAAATATCTCAACCGTTGCATTATTGTGATCAGGCTTATCAAGGTATGGGGCACACCATCTCCCAATCGGTATCTTTAATTCTAAATGATGATCCGACCACAACACACATACTATTTACTTTAGGTGACCAGGTCGCACTAGAAAAAGGTGACTACCTCGCCTTGTTAAAAAAGATGACTCAATTCCCATCATCTTTACTTTGTGCAGAAACTACCGATGGTATTAGCGCGCCAGCAATATTTCCTCATAATTACTTTACGAAATTACAAGCGTTGTCTGGAGATAAAGGTGCTAAAGCGGTTTTACAAGCTAATCAACAACAACTAATAAAAATACCAATGGTAAATGCATCTTTTGATATTGATACACAAGAAGATCTACTACGTTGGAATAATCCCTAAACTGTTAACAGTGTGCGTAGATAGTTGACTTTTTACTATACGTTATTGCGACACCTAACACAGGTTTAGGGACGTTATTCGCCTTAACGAGCCAACCATAAAATTTATCAAATATGGGTTTAGCCTGTGCTTGGCGAGTTTGATATCTATCATTGCCCGTTTTTTCCATTAGGTTGTGCTTTCTAATGCTTAAGCAGACCTTCAGGTGAAAGTGCTTCTTTATCCATATTCGTTGCTACTACAAAGCATGATTTTCGTTCTACAATTCGTTGATTTTGTCAATGGAAGAGGTCTTTTTTTGATGCTAGTGTGCGCTCGTTCAAGTTGTCTAACAATTCTTTTTTGTGCTCGGCTATTCGCTGCCTTTGAATAAATAACCATCCATCTTTGCTTTATTCCCATATGTTCACCTTCCTCAATAGCATATTGATAATTATCGTCAATACTGATCCACTTTTTGGCTGCAATGACTGTGGTAATAGATGATCTTTCAAGAGAGAACGTTGAAGGCACTAACGTGATAAATTGAATTTTCGCTAAAAATCCCGCATTACTTTTATGATAAAGCTTACAGTGTGCTACAGTATATTTAGGGGCTTGGTTTTTTGGACTGGTCAACAAATGCCTTACTTAGCGCTTTAAAAATAGCAATGTCATCACTGCTTCCATCCCAGTTTCTACACGCGAGTGGGGTTCCACCATCTTGGCTAACAATGATTTCTTGTACGACTTGTTTTAAATCAGGGCGTGAGCCTTGCTATAGCCATGGGTAATTTTAATGACATTCTCATCACTGTCTTCATCATCAAAAGCATATTCTCCTGTCAGTGAGTGATTCCTTGTATCAAGTGACTCAAACGTTTTATCAACTTGTTCAATTTCACATGCTTGTCCAGAGGCTAATAAGAATAAGCTTACACAGCCAAACTCAAAACACTGGTCGAGGGTTCTCCTTAGTTTGTGACGATTAAAATGTGATGCTTGACCCCCTTCACGAAATAAATGTTCAAGCGGTAAATTAGTAAAGAATTGAGGACTAAGTGATAAAGTTCGATTAGCAAAACCTAGTCCATTCATGATCATACCTTTGGGTTATCCATCACAGCCTGCTTTGAAGTAGCCTTTTGCTTTGTCTAACAAGCGATAAGCGTGAGTTTTTTGGTGTTAGCAACGATTATCCATAACGACTATTACACTGCTTTCAAAAAACCCATAGCGCTTATTAATTGTTCATAAACCAATTGTAATCTACTCTCAAATTAAGCTTCTGCGATAAATATAAGCCTAATTCTTTTAGCTGTGTATTATTTTGATAATTTGGCATGAGTGCTTTTAGCTTATTTAATGCCTCTTGGCTTTGCCCTGCTCCATCTAACGCGAGAATATAAGTATAAGCATACTCGGGGTTGCTTGGCATAAGTTGCATAGACTTTTCAAACAGAGGTATTCCTTTGTCTAAGCGTTTTTGTCGGACAAAGTGTAATCCATAAGAATAATGCAACGCAGCCGATTTAGGATTACGTTTAATGCCCTTTGCAAGTACTAAAGCTACCTGAAGTGACCTTTGTTGAGAACGATATATATCAGCCAAGTTGATATATCCCGTATCAAAATAAGGCTCTATCTCAATCACCTTTTTAAAGGCGTCTTCCGCTTCTGTTTGTCTATTCATCTCAAGCGCTAATATGCCTTTATTAGCCATACCTTCACCACGCCAACTGTTGACTTCATGCGAAATAATCATTTCTTTAAACGCTTTATCAAAAGTATTTTTATTCTGCTGGGAAACATCGGTCGACAATAAACTGCGTGCTGCAGCAACTCTGACAGATTTATATGTATCTTCGAGTAAAGGGCTTAATTGTTTCGCTCTGTCCACCGGTGATAATAACGTGGCAATTGTTGCTGCACTGAGTCTTATTAATGCTTCATTGTGAGTTAAGTACGGCGTTAATTCAGCTGCACTAATGGTTGCCGTAGTATAGCTCAGTAATTGGATGGCAGTAGCTCGGCTCATAATATCAAGTTGTTCATCAGCGATAATGGATAAATGCTGCCCTAACGAAATACTTTGCCCACTATTTAACAGCATTAGTAAGTGCTTACTTGAAAGCATACCTTTAGGCTTGCCATGCCACTTTTCTAAATTAGTACTTGCCCATTCGTTAGACTTGTCCTCATGACATTGTACACAAGCATTAGGCGTATCGAAGGTATCAGATAAATGCGGACGCGGGATTTTGAAGCTATGGTCACGTCTATCATCTACCCCCATATAAGTCTGCTCTGGCATATGACAATTAACACATTGAGCGCCGGTTGAGTTTTCATTATGTTGATGGTGTTTTTTAACATTATAAACTTCTGCGCCATGACACTGTAAACATAAGCCATTGCCTTCAACGTTTAATTTCATCGTATGCTTGTTATGACAGTCTATGCAGTTAACGCCTTCTTTATACATTTTGCTCTGTAAAAAAGACCCATAAACATAAACTTCTTCTTTAATTTGCCCGTCAGCAAAATAATTAGGACTCGCAGTAAAATTAGGCGTAAATTGATCTAAAAAAGGCACATTCGCTTTAAAACCATCCGTTAGCGGTGCGCGAAGTGAATGACATGCAAAACAGTTATCCATAAAGTCATTATTACGTTTACCACCTTCCCAGTTCGCCGTTTTCTCACCTATTTTTCGTAACCACTGCCCTATAGGATTATTGATTGATGTAACGCTAGCGCGTGTTTTTGCTTTACTCGGTTTTTTCATATGGTCTGTCATATCACCATGACAAGATAAACAACCTACATTGATGTTATCAAATTCAGTTTTGAAGGTGTCCTCCTGAGCGTCATAATTCCTTACCAGCCCATCAGAATGACAGTCTGCGCACATACCGTTCCAGTTTTGTAACGGCTGACGCCAATGTAATCTGTCTTCTGGGCGTATTTTTTCATGGCTATAATTATGATACCAACGCTGTCCACCTTGCTCTTTATCTCTTGCATCCCAAGCGAATGGCAGTACATGCAACCTTCCTGGCTCAGTTTCAACTAAGTATTGTTGTAACGGTGTATAACCAAAAGTATATTTTATTGTATAAGTATCAACAATATCATCGTAAGAAATAGTAACTTGGTAGCGATTATCTTTAATAAAAAAGTGTGCTTTTTGGCCATAATGCTTAACATCTACACCGGAAAAGTCAGCAATAACTGTAGTGCTATCGGCAATCGCCATTGCTTTCGCATGATCAGAGTGTGACCATTCTTGCTCAGATTGAGCATGACATGAAGTACAAGTTTTATTTGTAATAGGCGTTTTCTTTTGGAAATCATGGTCACTAACTTCATCTGACTGCGCTGAAGCAACAGACAAAGAAAACACAAATAAAAGACTGACTATATTTTTAATATCCAAAATGTATATTTACCTTAAAAAACTTATTTTATTAAATTAACTGTGTAATAATTATTTATTATACGGTTTAATATTCGGAAAAACATGCTCTAACTATTGCGTATTCAATGGCCAATATTGAGATAAAACATTGGCCAACCAAGAAAAACTATTGGATGTTAGCATTAGGTCACGTTTATCAAATAATTCATCATCCTTTAAGCAAGGCCAATTACCGTAAACTTCTCTACCACTTACAGCTCCGCCAGCTAAAAATAAAGCGCTACCCGTGCCATGGTCGGTACCTCCTGTTCCGTTTTCAGTGACGGTGCGACCAAACTCGGTACCCACCACCACGGTATTATTCCATTGTGCTCCTAATGACTCTTTTAAAGCCGCCAAACCATTATCAAGTTCTGTTAAGCTTTATTAAGACGTTTTCCTTGATTATTGTGAGTATCCCAACCATCACGCTCTAACATGGCACAGTCAGGAATCATTAACTGATCGATTCGACCGAAATACGCAAAACTGTGACAATAGAAAAGATGCTTGCGCTGTACAAGTCTCAACAAAGTGTCGAAAAAGGTTTTCGATTTTTAAAAAGACCTGACCTTTTAACGTCAGCATTTTACTTGAAAAAGCCAGAGTGACTGCATCAAAAATATACCATTTCACATATTTACTTTTTATTCACCTTTTATTCACCTCCAAAAAAGACAGCCCAACCGTTACTGGGTAGATTAAAATAGATGTATTGCATTATTACTGGGTACCCAGTAACGTAAAATAAACTTTTTCAAAACACAAAAAAAAAGATAAATCACCTGCATAAATACCCACATCACAAAAAACATCTAACACATTAAATTCAACTACTTAAAAAAATAAAGGAAGGGGCGTGGTGAATAGTTATGCAAAAAAAACACCAGAAGATAATCAATTAATAAACATAATAATTAATAAACATAATAATTAATAAACATAATTATTAATAAACATAATAATTAATAAACATAATTATTAATAAACATAATAATTAATAAACATAATTATTAATAAACATAATAATTAATAAACATAATTATTAATAAACATAATTATTAATAAACATAATTATTAATAAACATAATTATTAATAAACATAATTATTAATAAACATAATTATTAATAAACATAATTATTAATAAACATAATAATTAATAAACACAATTATTAATAAACATAATTATTAATAAACATAATAATTAATAAACATAATTATTAATAAACATAATTATTAATAAACATAATAATTAATCTGTCTTTCCGTACCCAAAAATATAATAAAAAAAGCTTGACGCAGATCGCCATATTTGATCTATTACTTATCTTTGGGTGATGGAAAAATTATGGCGTCGTATTCAACAAAAGGTCTTGATCATTTAGGTTTGGTTGCTGGCATGAACAAAGAGCTTGGTATTGCTACCTTAATTGATAAAGCACTCCCTGAACAAAGTGATGACAAGCTTATTTCTTACGGTCAACTTGTCGAGGCTATGATCCTAAATGGCTTAGGCTTTGTTGGTCGCACCTTGCACATGTATCCAGAATATTTCAAAGACCGTCCTGTTGAACGTCTTATAGGTAAAGGGATCAAGGCTGAGTACATTAATGACGATGCGCTGGGTCGTTGCCTTGATAAACTTTATGAAACGGGTGTGTCAGGTATTTATCAAACATTATCTGCGAGTGTGGTTAAGCATCTAAAGCTACCATGCGAAGGTATTAATTTAGACTCAACAAGTATTCATGTTGACGGTAATTATGAGCATGATATCGACAGTAAAGCCGTTAAGTTAGTGCGAGGATACAGCCGAGATCATCGGCCAGAGTTGAATCAAGTTGTGCTTAACCTTATCACTGAAAACAAGGCAGGTATTCCCGTTTACATGCAGGCTGCTAGTGGTAACATTAACGATAATGAAGGTT
>NZ_JBWDLI010000021.1:0-39559 GCF_056238625.1 Colwellia sp. F1 | reverse complement strand
ATGATGATAGCGTGTGGGTGTTCTTCTCTTTATGTGAGACCGTTCCTGTGCATCCTGCACTCACGGCATTAGTGCATCCATGCACGTCAGTAGGACATTGCTAAACTTCTATTCGTACCGCAAGGTACACCCGAAGAGCCCGTTACGAAAGTGACGGGCTTTTTGCTGTTATACCAATTGCATTAATTAACTGCCCACTTCTATCCAGTCTCTAGAGCATAACTTTATCACTCTGGAGACATCAGATATAAAGCTATTCCAAGCTCGACTGCATTCATCAACAATATCTTCATAACCTTTAAAACTTCTGTTCGCTAGTTCATTTTGCCTTAACCACTGCCAAACTTGTTCAATTGGGTTTAGCTCCGGTGAATAAGGCGGGAGCTTAATGATCGTTAAATTATACTAATTGGTATTGGGCAATGTTAAACATTATGTCGTTAGCATGCGCACCTTAAAAGCTAGCATTTAGAATGTCGTGCATTATACGTTGGTGAGGTATCTCTGAATAGAAAGCCTCATTGACATATGAATAGGTGATAAAATATTAAAAATACCTTAATAGATTTGATATTAAGCTTTAATATTGATGTTCTGTCCGATGTTTCCAGCCGGACTATTTGAACTCGCTGTTGGTGCTGCACTTTCAATTAATTGTAGCGCCATTTTACCTTGGTCTTCCGCAATCTCTTTTGCTTTAATGGCGACAGATAAAATTGTACCATTGCCGTTATTTGCCGGAGCAAAGCTTGAGGCGTTGTTAATATTAATAGACATGAACACAAATCTCCTAACTTCATTTATTGATAACATTTATTTGTTTAGGTTATCGGTCAATCTTTCTAAAACTTTATGTTAATCTAAAGTAATTATAGCAACAGAGTCACTTTACTGGTTTATATTTAATCGAAACTATCAAAAGGTCCAGACAAAAAGTGCTGGTACTTTCTTTCAGCTTGCTTTTCAGTGCCGATAGTGTCGTCAGTACTGTCTAATCCTGCTTCGCCTTGTAAGTTATGATCCACAAAGCATTCTGCTTGTATAATTTTATCTAGACTTGTTTTGTTTAACCACAGCCCATGACATTGAGGGCAAACAGTAACAGCTTCAGATTGAATTGTTTTGGCTATTAAAGGTTTTTGACATTGAGGACATAACATTATTTTATACTCTACTTTAAATTGGTAGCCTTGCATTGACTATAACTTTATACCTACTTGAATCACCTTAATAACTTCTTGCTACAAAACCAAGAAGTTTTAATATATTCAGTATAGTCTGCTATTTTAATATTACGAATAATGGGTATGAGATGTTCTAAAAAATATGCTATGCGTTAGAATACTGGTATTCTTTAATTGCTTAGCTTAAGTGGCGCAACTGGCTGTGTAACTTACACTAATATGGGTCTAAAACATGACAGAAGAACTACCTATTTCTATTGATATTTGTAGCATGCTGCTACAACAGTTTTCTAAAATTCCGTCAGTATGCAATAAACTTGAGGCCCAGTTTAATTTTCAAACCATGACAGCAAATTGGTATGCTAATGAAGATAATATTTTGCAGATAAGCTTATTATTAGTAACGTCTCAGGAGTTTATTGTCAATAAAAAAGAAAAATCGCAGCAGACAATAAAATACCATAGTGATGATGTACTTAGTTATTATGATAACAGTGAGCACCAACAAAAAATAATCTGTTATGTTGCCTTAACTGAAACAGAGTTGTCTATGGTAAATCAATACTCTAAACTATTGGCAGAATTACTCCATGTTAAGCTTAAGAAAGTACTTAACTTATTGGCAGAAGTGCATGGACTAACTGCCATTTGAACTTTTAATATAACTATGTCGATAAGCCGTGCTCGCCTTGATCGTTTCATCAGTGAGTTTTGTCAAATTAAGAAAAAAAATGTGCGGCTATTGTTAGCGCAAAAAAGAGTCACTGTGGATAGTGTTATTGCCACTGATATTGCGTTACCTATTAATAAATTTTCTGTTATTACACTGGACGATAAAATAATTCAACAGCACCAACCTTTGTATATAATGCTGCATAAACCTGTAGGGGTTATTTGTGCCACCAAAGATGATAAACATATCACAGTGGTAGACTTGTTAGCGGATTTATTATCTATTGAGGAAAGAGCAAGTTTGCATATTGTTGGGCGGTTAGATCTTAATACCTCAGGCTTAGTACTATTAACCAATGATAGCCGTTGGTCAGAGCGATTAACCTCCCCTAAAAACAAAATCCCTAAACATTACATAGTCACGTTAAAAAATAAATTAACACAAGCATATATACCTGCTTTTTCAGCAGGAATGTATTTTGCCTATGAAAAAATTACCACCCAACCAGCGGTGCTTAATTTACTTTCTCAATATCAAGCAGAAGTAATATTAACAGAGGGACGCTATCATCAGGTTAAACGAATGTTTGGTCGTTTTAATAACCCAGTTGTAGCATTACACCGAACTGCTATTGGCCCCTATGTATTAGACAACAGTTTACATGTAGGAGAAAGCAAATTAATCAATTTATCACTGTAGCCCAGCTGTTTAATTGCGTTACCTCAAGTAGTGGCCCTTTGAATCTCAGTTTATTTAACACCAAGTTCGCGTAAGCGCTCTAGTAAGTAGCTGGCTTGAGTGTGTTTATCAGATAACTTGACTTCACTACACGGATGTAAGAACAGTGGCAACGAAATGCGTGATTTTGTGCTGGCGCTACCAACAGGGTTAATAACTCTATGGGTGGTTGAGGGAAAGTAACCACCTGAGGCTTCTTGTAACATATCGCCGGTATTGATAATAAGATTGCCAAAATCACTGGGTACATCTAACCAAACTTTCGCTTTGCTTTGTACTTGTAAGCCAGCTTCATTTGCTGCAGGTAAAATGGTTAATAGGTTAATATCTTCATGTGCTGCGGCCCTAATAGCCCCAACTTCTTCATTACCTGTTAATGGTGGGTAATGGAGAACACGAAGTAACGTGTTGGGGGTATTTTCAATCATACTTGATAAGGATTGCGTATAATGTTTTGCTACCTCATCTGGGCTGTTATCTTCCACCCAATCGAGCAGTTCGCTAGCCAGGTCTGATGCTAATTGATAATAGTTGAGAATCTCGTTCTTTAGGGGGGGAGGTATACGTCCCCAAGGATATACATGAAAATATTCTTTTATGTCTTTTTTGGTATGGCCTTTGGCTGTTTCTGATACGCTAGGAGAGAAGTAGCCATCTTGCTTTTGGGGATCAAAGGTAAAATTGTATTTGTCGGTGCTATCAAAAAAAACTTTCCAGTTGTGGTAAATAGATTCTACTACCGATTGATTTATTGGGTGGTTTTTTAATACAGCAAAACCTGTTTCTCTTAAGCTCTTAACAAACCGTTTGGGGGCATCTTTGGCGGTGTAATCAACAACTGAAAGTGTCATTATGTTTCTCATTAAGATAAAGTGTTAGTTGATTGTAACTGGATATCAGTTATCATCAAGTTTAACAATAAGTAGTAGTTACTAATAACCATTACCAAAGCTTTACTATATAATAAATTCATCCTTATTTTTATAATTAAATGATTAACATTATGAACCTATCTTTTATTTCAACTCTTTTACTTGCGCTGGCGTTAACGGGTTGTGCTAGCAGTGATGATACCTGTGAAGATATCACTTTAGCTTCAGAGCAAATACAACAATGCCAAGCATTACAACGTCAAATAGTGAATGCAAAAGGTCAGCCCTTGTTTCGTACTGAGCTTGAGCGAAGATATCAACAAGACTGCATTGATGTGCGCTATTACCGTGATGAAAAGCAGTTAGCTATTTGCGGCAATAAACATAAAGCTGAAGAAATAGAAAAAAACTTAACCAATGAAGTGAGTAATAAGTAGTCATGCAGGCTTTATTTTACTTTAGGTAGATTTATTTTTAATAAAAGTCCATGATGCTTGTTTGATACGCGTGATCAATAAATAACATTACTCAGTAATAAAAGTAGTTAAGTTGGTAAGTTGTCCTTATGGTTAAAAAGAGTTCAAAAAAACAACCTGATATTATTCTGCAAAGTGAGGCGAAAGCAGTCGCTAAAGAGTTGTCGGCATTAAAAGTGCAACATCAAGATCTACAGTTGCGCTATAACGCCTTGTTTAATTTGAACCGTTTAGCGCAAGAGTGTGAAAACTTAAACCATTTTTATCCCAAAGTTCATCAAACTATCGCTTCATTAATGACAGCCAAAAACTTTTATATTGTTACATACGATCAAACCTTTTCTACCTTAGAGTTTGTGTACCATGTTGATGAAGTAGACCAAAAGCCTGATGGCGTTATAGATTATGACGACTTGTCAGGCTCATTTACGCATATGGTTATTGAATCATTACAACCATTACTAATAAGCCCCACTGTAGATAAAAAACTCCAAGAAAGTGGCGAGATAATGCAACATGGATCTGCAGGCACGGATTGGTTAGGCGTTCCCTTATTACATAACGACTTAGTGATTGGCGTTATGGTGGTACAAAGCTACGATCTAAAAATACGTTATAGTGAACAAGACCTTAAAATGCTAACTTTTGCTGCTCAACATGTGGTTGGCGCTATGATTCGTTTGCAAGATAAAGAACGTTTAACGAGTGCTGTTCATGCTCGTACGCATGAGTTAATGACACAGATTCGAGAACGAGAAAAGTCAGAGTTGTTACAAGAATCTTTATACCGTATTTCAGAGCTAGCAAATGATGCCAGTTTCGATATCAATGTCTTTTACTCAAAGGTACACAATATTGTTGGCCAATTAATTAACGCAACTAACTTTTTTATTGCTAAGTACGATAAAGAAAGTGACACAATTGAGTATGTATATGTGGTAGATGAAGGTTTAGACAGCAATCGGTGCAAGTTTGAAACAAGAAAACTATCGAACCATCATTCTGAGTTGGTCATTCGCCAACAAAAAACAGTGTTATTAACCAAGCAAGACATGCAGGACTTATATGAAAAAGGCGAGACGCGAAAGCCTACGTCAGGTGAACACTCTTGGTTAGGGGTTCCGTTATCTTATGCTGGAACATTACTAGGTGTCATGGTGATTCAAAGCTATAACGCTCGCACCGAATATAGTCAACAAGATGCGGAGCTATTAAATTTTGTTTCTAATCATGTTTCTTCAGCCATTAAACGGCGAGAAGCATCAGAAATGGAGAGGCAAAACCAAGAGCTGTTAGAAGAGCAGGTGAAGCTGCGAACCTTGGCTTTAGAAGAAGAGATTGCTCATCGTAAAAAAGCAGAAAAAAGACTAAAACATACCGCCTCGCATGACAGTTTAACGGGGTTGCCTAATCGGGCTGTTTTTCTTGAACTATTGAATCATGCGATTGCGAGCCATAAACGCAAAGACAATCTGACTTTTGCTATATTGTTTTTAGATCTTGACCGCTTCAAAGTTGTTAATGATAGTTTAGGGCATCAAGCGGGCGACACTTTACTAAAGCTGCTGGCTTATGAACTGTCGTCAATAATCCGGAGTAAAGACACGGTGGCTCGGCTTGGTGGCGATGAGTTTGTTATTTTAATTGAAGACCTTGACTCAGAGCAAAGAGCGTTTGATATAGCGCAACGCATCACAGATCTTCTCAAAGAACCTTTTGTTATCGATAATCAGTTAGTATTTACTGGCACTAGTATTGGTATCTTATTTAGCGATAAGCGCTACAATAGTGCTGATACCATGTTAAGAGATGCCGATACTGCGATGTATCATGCAAAGGACAATGGTAAAGGGTGCTATGAGGTATTTGATGCGAGTATGCACCAAAGGGTGCAAAATGCCTTATCACTTGAGTCAGACATTAGAGAAGCCATTGAATGGGATGAATTTATTCCTTATTTTCAACCCATAATGAAATTAAAAACCCAAGAGATACAAGGTTTTGAAGCCTTGGCTCGCTGGCCAAGTAGCAAGCGAGGTTTTGTGTTTCCAGATGAATTCATTCCTTTAGCAGAAGAAACTAACTTAGTACAAGCGATTGATTTTCAAATATTAAAAAAATCTTGCCAGCAACTTAAAATATGGCAAGAAAAATTATCCCGCCATGATCTGTATATTAGCTGTAACCTGTTTTGTAAGCAGTTTTTTAGTACAACATTACCAAACGATATCGAGAGTGTGCTTATTGAAACTGGCATAAAACCAGAAAACTTACGTGTTGAACTTACAGAACGCGCATTATTAGAAAACACCGATGTTGTGCTCTCAAATATGAAAGCGATTAAGAGGCTAGGTGTAAAAATATTATTAGATGACTTTGGCACTGGTTACTCTAGTTTAAATTACCTGCACAAGTTCCCTATTGATGTTCTCAAAATAGATCGCTCTTTTATTAGCAACGTTAATGAACATAAAAATAATAGAGCAATTATCAAAACTATTATTGATTTAGCGACCAACCTGGGTATGGCGACGGTCGGTGAAGGCATAGAGAGCCTTGAAGATGATAAGCTATTACAGGAAATGGACTGTGCCTTCGGCCAAGGTTATTATTACGCTAAGCCAATGCCTGCCCAAGACAGCGAACAATATATAATAAAGCACGCATTAACACTTAATCGCTCTAAAAGTAAGCAAGTTTAAATGCTAAGGTGCTCTGTGTAACTCAGCTTGGTTTAGGTATTTTTTAACGGCTTTGTTTGAGAAACATTAATTGCCGAGCTCAACAATGGTGACACTTTTTTCAATCGCTTTACCTTGGCGATATAGCTTGAAAAGTAATTCAGTATTTGGTCTGGTTTCTGCGACTATATCTAATGCTTGCACAATCGTTGTAATAGGATGTTCACCTATTTGGTAAACAACATCTCCTACTTCTATACCCGCTTTTTTCGCAGGGCCGTTAGGGTTTACTTCTTCAACAACAAACCCTTTGGCGTCGGCCGAATACTGAGTTGCTGAAATCCCTAGCCAACCTCGTACAACACGACCATTTTCAATAATCTGGTGCATTATTTTTGCGGCTAATTGATAGGGTATTGCAAAGAAAATACCTTGAATATTAAGTTGAGGATTCGACTGAGTGAACTTTCTTGAATTAATGCCTACCAGTACGCCATTACTGTTAATTAACGCACCGCCTGAATTACCTTCATTAATTGCGGCATCCATTTGCAGGAAATTTAAATAACTCGTGTTACTTAAGCCACTTCGGCCAGTAGCGCTAATAATACCTTGTGTTACTGTTTGTCCTAAGTTTAACGGGTTGCCTATTGCCAGGACAATGTCGCCTGCTAGAGATTTTTGATCGTGCTTTTGGGGAATGGTAGGCAAATTACTAGCATTCACTTTTAACACAGCCAAATCGGTTATTTGATCAAAACCAATAATTTGGGCAGGAAATTGTTGACCACTTTGCAAAACAACATGAATTAAATCAGCATTTTGAATAACATGTAGGTTGGTTAGGATGTAACCATTACTATTCATAATGACACCCGAGCCTAAAGTTGTCGTTTTTCTAGCTGCTCTACCGTAACCAGCACTAGACATGATGTCTTCAGAGTAAATATTGACAACTGCAGGGCTAGCCAAACTGACAGCTTTAGCGTAAGAAAGTGGAACTGATACCTTATCTTCGCGATTAAATATTTGCTCTATCATTGAATTTTCAGTTAAGTTTGGCTTTAAAAGAAGCAAGACAATGGCAAACAATACGCCATAACTAATAGAGTTTAAAATATATTTTAATATGGGTTTTAATTTCAAAAGGTCAGCCCAGAGTTATCGTTATCAGCTTGATTTGATAATAACTTTTTTTATTATAACAATGAGTTTAACATAAAATATTAGGCGAATAATAAATAAAAGATAATAAGTTAACGAATAAGGCCAGTTTTCACTGGCCTTATGCTTTTAATCGAGTGTTTTGTGCGTAATTATAATTACCTTATCATTAAGTATTGCGCGTAATTATCACGAATAATATTAAGAGCAAAGACACCTTTTTTATCTTTTAGGTAGCTACGCAAGTCAGCAACATTATTAATACGTGTTCGGTTGATTGCTCTGATTAAATCACCTGATTGTAAGCCAGCTAATGCTGCAGGCGAGTTCTCTTTCACATCAGTTACCAACACACCGTTATTATTACTATTGTTTTCTAATTTAGCGCCTTCAAACATACGGTGAATGGTGGCAGCGGCAATATTATTGGTTGATGACTGCTTTAATGTTACCTCTAGTTCTTTTTCCTTACCATTGCGTATAATGGTCAACTCTACTTTTTTGCCTGCGCCAATAGAGCCTATTTTACCGCGTAGTTCGTGAAAAGTTTTGATTGACTTACCGTTGACTTTAGTGATGACATCACCTGGTTTTATGCCTGCAATATCAGCTGCAGAATCAGGCATGACTTGCTCAATAAAGCCACCTTGGTTAGTGTCAAGTTCCATTGCTTTGGCAATTTCACTCGTAAGACTACGACCAGCAACGCCTAATACTCCTCGGTGTACTTCACCAAACTCAATGATTTGTTTGGTTAAGTTGCTCATCATGTTGCTAGGAATGGCAAAGCCAATACCAATATTGCCACCATTTGGCCCTAAAATGGCAGTATTGATACCGATTAACTCGCCACGTAAGTTAACCAAAGCACCGCCAGAGTTACCACTATTAATGGCGGCATCTGTTTGGATAAAGTCTTCATAGTCTTCAATGTTTAAACCGCTACGGCCCAAGGCACTCACAATACCAGAGGTAACAGTTTGGCCTAAACCAAAAGGACTACCAATAGCGATAGCAAAATCACCCACGCGCAATTTATCAGAATCTGCTATTTTAATTTCAGTAAGGTTGTCAGCATCAACTTGTAATAGGGCTATATCACTATCAGCATCAGATCCTATTTTTTTAGCTTCGAATTGTCGGCCATCTTTTAGTGTGATTAAAATCTCATCTGCTTTTTCAATTACATGGTTGTTAGTAACAATATAACCCTCTTTTGCATCAATAATAACCCCAGAGCCTAAGCCCCGAAAAGGACGCTGTTGTGCTCGGTTAGGATGCTGATTTGGGTTACCAAAGAATCGAAAAATATTGGGTACATTCTGTTGCACTTCATGAGTACCTTTCACGGCAATACTGACGACAGCAGGTGTTGATTTTTCTAACATAGGCGCAAGGCTTGGCATTGTTTTATCAGCAACACTACTAGGCCAAATAGAATAGGCTTGCGCATTTAGTGGCATTAGTGAGCTGGAAAGTAATACTGCGCTCAACACGGCAGATAGAGAAATGATAGATAATTTTTTCATATAGACGAGATCTCCTAGAACTTAATTTTAATCAACTATAAATAAGTTGATGTACCCCCAAATAGACTGAAATAAATATATTTAGTTCACAAATGCCCTTTGGGCATTTGTAACACCATGTTGCGTATAGAATTCCCTAAAATTTAACTTGTTGCGGAAGCGTCTTGTTGCTTTTGGTCAACAAATAAACCACTAGGCTCATCTGAGTAATCTAAAGGTGCTTCTATATTTAATGAGTTTTGCGCAGCGCTCGGTTTTTCTTGTCGTAATGCTGCCGTTTGCGCCAACTGGTCTTGTGTTTCTTGTGAAAAGTAAGGCATGCCACCAGCATCACTGGTAGTAGCTTGCTGTAATAACTCAGTGCTTTCTTTCATTTGTTTCATGGCACTTTGACAAGTCTCGTTCATCTTGTCTAGTAAGCTAGCAGAGCTGGCAAGGTGATCAGCAACATCGAGTTTATATTGAAATAATGCGGCTTCGCTCTTACTAACTTGTTCAGATAATTTACGTTGCTCTTTATTAGTCGAAGACAAAAAATGATTAACAAAAAAACCAACAATTGCTCCAACTAAAAAAACAATTAATACATTTACGACTGTCATAGGATTACCTTATCTGTATTGGAAATAAAATTTGTGATGAAATAACTTGGTTATAATTTACATTAATGCCAGTTGACTAAGTTTAGGATTTAATCACCTTGATATAGTATAATGCCAGTATTATTTTTAGTAGTGTTAACTTAGTTTTTCATTACAATATATCGCTAATTTTTTCTTTTTCAAGTAACTACCAACAAACAAGCCCAATATGGTTCATGCATGATCAAACTTTCTCCTATTGATAAATACAAACAAGACTTAATACAAGACGACTTTCTTTTTGATGCGGCCCAAGAAAACGCGGTAATGCATTTACAAAGGCTCTACGAAGATTTACAAGCCAAACCGGTCGAGGTTTCTGGTTTTAAACGGGTGTTAAACCGGTGGAAGAAAGTCTATAAAAAGCAAGAAGTAAAGCCGATTAAAGGCTTGTACTTTTGGGGAGGTGTTGGCAGAGGGAAAACCTATTTAGTTGACACTTTTTATGACTGCTTACCATTTGAAAATAAAATGCGCGTACATTTTCATCGTTTTATGCACCGTGTCCACCAAGAGCTCAAAGCGTTAACTGGGCAGTCGGATCCATTAAAAATTATTGCTAAAAAATTTGCGAAAGAAACGCGTATTATTTGTTTTGACGAGTTCTTTGTGTCAGATATTACTGATGCCATGATTTTAGGCGCTTTGTTTGAAGAGTTATTTGCGCACAATGTGATTCTAGTGGCTACGTCGAATATTGTGCCAGATGAACTTTATCGTAACGGTTTGCAACGAGAGCGTTTTTTACCTGCAATTCGGTTGATCAATGAACACACAGAAATTGTTAATGTTGATAGTGGTGTTGATTACCGGTTACGGACTTTAAAGCAGGCTGAAATTTATCATTACCCACTGGATCAAAAAGCAGAAGAAAACTTACGTTATTACTTTAAGCAACTCTCTTCTGAGCCTGGCCAAAGCGGTATAAGTATTGAAATCAATAACCGGCAGTTAGCCACCATACTTGTGTCAGACGGTGTAGTTTATTTTGATTTTTCAGTATTGTGTGAAAGTGCGCGCAGCCAAGGAGACTACATGGCTATTAGTCAGCTGTATCATACGGTTTTAATGGCGAATGTGAAACAAATGGGTCATGAAAGTGATGATAGCACTCGACGCTTTATTGCCTTGGTAGATGAGTTTTATGAGCGTAATGTAAAACTTATCATCTCGGCAGAGGTTGCGCTAGAGCAGCTTTATACCGGCGGTAATTTAGCCTTCGAATTTAAACGCTGCTTAAGCCGCTTGCAAGAGATGCAGTCACATGACTACCTTGCGAGTGAGCACTTACCTTAAGTTAAGGCGCCACAAAAATACTCAGTACTTTTGTGGCTTAGGCTTTATTCCCTCGGCGCTCTCTATAGTAAAGCTTGTTAATACATTAGGGTGTAAAGCTTACGGCGATATTGATTCGCTAAAGGGTCGCCTTTAGGCATTGACTTTAAAACATCTAAAAGCAACTCTTTGCTTTTATCTTGTGTCTGTTTATCATTCATTTGTACTAACCGAAATAAAATTTTTAATGCATCTTCATAGCGGTTTACTTGGCTATATTGGCTGGCGAGTTGGTGTTGAATATCAATATTGTTTGGGTCGTTGTTAAATTCAGCTTCTAGTGTTTGAATTTCGGGTGAGTTTGCGGCTTGGTTTGCCAATTCTAACTTAGCGACTAACGCATGGTAGTCGCTGTTTTGATCTACCATTTTTATACTATCAAGTAAGGCTTGCGCTTCAACTATTTTACCGGTTTGGGTAAAAAGGTCGATTAAGATGAACTTTATGTCTGCGCGTTGCTCATCTAGCTGGTGTGCTTGTGTAATTGCACTGTACGCGTCGGTATAGTTTTTTTCACTTAACGCGGTCTGAGCTTGTGCCAGTAGCAAGTCTTCTGGTTTTGGTAAGTGCTTATCTAAAAACGTTGCAATAGTCTCGTCAGTTTGCGGGCCAGAAACGCCATCAATAGGTTGACCATCTTTCACTAAAACAGCCGTAGGTAACCCTTGAATACCAAATTGTTGTGCGATTGGGTGTTGTGTCTCACAGTCTACTGTTGCCATCACCATTTGTTGAGTGTATGGAGCGATCTTTGCTGCTAATTTATCTCTTAATGCAATACTCTCGGGTATTTGTTGCGCCCAAAAAGCAACTAAAACTAATTTGCTTTTTGACTCATCTATTACTACTTGTTGAAAATTATCTAAGGTGGTTGCAGTCATATTTTAGTTCACTCTGTATGCTGTGGTGTGTAATTTTTTTGAAATAATGTGTAAAGCCAAGTGCTGTTAACCTAATAAAAACCATAATAGGGCAAAGCCTAAAATTAAACGGTAAACAACAAAAGGCATCATGCCGAGTTTATTTAATATTATAAGAAAATAATGGATACAAGCATAAGCGCTAATAAAAGCCAAGAAGCTACCCAGTGCGATTGCTTGCCAATCAACCCCTTCCGTTGATAAAACTAATTTTAGTGTTAAATAGCTGCCGGCCATTGCGATAGCAGGAATAGACAGCAAAAATGAAAAGCGGGCAGCATTTTCTCTAGATAACCCAAGCATTAAGCCAATGGTCATAGTGATGCCAGAGCGAGAAGTGCCCGGTATTAAAGCAACAGCTTGTGCTAAACCAATCAGCATTGCGCCTTTAAGCCCCAGCTTTTCAAATGTTTTATGAGTTTTACGATGGCCGGCTTTTATGTCGGCAAAGCCTAATAAAAAACCAAACAAAAGTGTCGTAACAGCAATGACAAGGGCAGAGCGAAAGTGTTCTTCTATAAAGTCTTTACCGAGTAAGCCGAATAAGCCTGCAGGTATAGTAGCCAATAGAATCCACCAAGCTAATTTACCCTCAAACTTTAGTTGCGTGTCAGTATTGTGCTTTTCAGGGCCAATATTCATACTGCCAAGCCAAGCGACCGACATGGCACCTAAGGTTTTGCGAAAGTAGAACATTACCGCTAAAAGTGAGCCTACATGTACCGCAACATCAAAAGCTAAACCTTGGTCTTGCCAGCCTAAAATTTGTGAAGGCAATATCAAATGTGCGGAACTTGAAATGGGTAAAAACTCTGTTAACCCTTGTAATAAAGCTAAAATAATAATTTCTAACGTGCTCATAATTTTCATTCTTACCTTTTAGGGAAATAGTTACCAACAATTATTAATTCTTTTAAGGTGCTGGCTTGTCTTTTCATAGTTTTGCCACAGTGTTTGATAATCTAGTTGGTATATTGGGTGTACTAGCTTAGGAGCTACCTCGCTTAATGGCCAAAGCACAAAAGCATTTTTATTTATTTCTTCTCTGGGGAGTTGCGCTGGCGTGTCAATGATCAGGTTATCGTATAGCAATAAGTCGAGGTCTAATGTTCGAGGGCTAAACTTTTTCGCGTCAAGAGGGCGGCCATAGTCAATCTCAATTTTTCGTAGCTTGTTTGTCACCTCTGTAACATCATCTTGGGTTTGAATGCCAATAACCATATTATAAAAAGCCTTACCACTAAAGCCTACAGCTTCACTTTCAAATAACGATGATAAAGCTAAGTGTTCAAAAGGTATAGCAAAGGTTCTAGCGAGTGCCTTTAGCCCCTGTTGAACATGATATTGGCGGTTAATATTACTGCCTAATGAAATATAAATATTAGCCATTACTTTATTTTTCAATATAAGGTTTGTTGTGTGTAAGTTGGCCACGTTCAATTTCAACACCAACAGTCGCTGCATTATGTACCGCACCCGGTTTGCCAATAGTTAAGCGCAGCCACGGAATATGATAATGTGATATTAAATAATCTGCCATACGTTCGGCTAAGGTCTCTAATAAATCAACAGGATTGGCATTAGCGAAGGTTTCAATCGCCGTTGAAATTTCAGCATAGTCTAAGGTTTTTGCTAGCTCATCGTTTATCGCTGCTTTGGCTGTATCCCAAGCCATATCGAGGTCAATCACTAAGGTTTGTTTTATTTCCTTCTCCCATTGAAAAAAACCAATGGTGGTTTGAATTGTCAAACCTTTGATAAAAACCTTATCCATTTATTCCCCACTCAATAATAATTACAAAATAAAAAGTGAGTTTACCTGTGCAAGTGTAGAAAAACTAGCAGATAACAAGCTAGAATAAAGAAAGTTGTTATATTTGTGATGATTCTTATTATTATGCTGCTTTTAACCCTTGCCATGATCGCCGTTGCTTATTTGCTAGGCTCAATTTCGAGTGCTATTTTAGTGTGTAAAATACTGGGGTTACCTGATCCTCGCACCACAGGCTCTAATAACCCAGGGGCAACCAATGTTTTAAGGATCAGTAATAAATTAACAGCATTTACGGTGTTATTTCTTGATGTTTTAAAAGGTACTGTACCAGTTTGGGGGGCTTACTTTTTACAAATAGAGCCGCTATATTTAGGCTTTGTTGGAGTAGCTGCTTGTTTAGGGCACATGTACCCAATGTTTTTTAATTTTCAAGGCGGGAAAGCGGTCGCGACTGCTTTAGGGACTTTACTGCCCATTGGTTTAGGTTTGGGCGCTTTACTGATCATGACTTGGATTGTCGTGGCAAAACTTACCAAGTACTCAAGTTTAGCTGCTATTGTTACTGTCTCTTTAGCGCCACTTTATGTTTTTTTGCTCAAACCACTTTACGTATACCCTACAATAATGCTGAGCGCGTTAATTATATTGCGTCATAAAGACAATATAACACGCTTACTCACAGGGGTGGAGAGTAAAATATCCACTAAAATAAATTAGCCGGTTGAGGCAGGCAATATTTGAAGGTTGGTATTACACCGCAGGTAAACTGTCTAACGACCAACGCGGGTTAGCTTTAAAAGTTAGGTCTGCATGGGCTCCTGCTTTTAATCGCTGCAAACCTGCGTAAGCGATCATCGCGCCATTGTCAGTACAAAACTCAGGTCTAGGGTAAAAAACACTCCCGCCAAGTTTTTTTGTAGTAATGGCTAGCTTATCTCTTAGTGAAGTATTTGCGCTAACGCCACCAGCAATAACTAAACGACTTAAGCTTTCTTGTTGCAGCGCACGTTTGCACTTTATTGCTAACGTATCTACCACCGCTTGTTGAAAAGCATTAGCTATGTCGGCGTGGGTTTGTTTTAGTTCATCGCTGGCTAGGCTTTTTCCCTTTGGACAAAAGCATTCTTGTCTTACTAAAGTGCCAGCGGCTGTTTTTAAACCACTAAAGCTAAAGTCTAAACCGGGTCTATCTGTCATTGGACGGGGTAATTTAAAGCGGCCAGCGACACCTGACTCAGCCATTTTTGATAAAGCCGGACCACCGGGGTAGTCTAACCCTAAAAGTTTTGCTGTTTTATCAAAAGCTTCACCGGCTGCGTCATCAACAGACTCGCCTAATAATTTATACTGCCCAATGCCGTCAACACGCACTAACATGGTATGGCCACCAGAAACAAGTAATGCCACAAAAGGAAACTCAGGTACATTATCTTCTAGCATTGGCGCCAACAAGTGCCCCTCCATATGATGGACAGGCACAGCAGGTAAATTCCAGCCGTAAGCTAAACTTCTGCCTATAGAGCAGCCAACCAAGAGTGCACCGACTAACCCTGGGCCAGCAGTATATGCAACACCGTCTAAGTCTGCAGGGGTTAGGTTAGCTTCTTTTAATGCCGCTTTTATTAAAGGGATAGTTTTGCGAACATGGTCTCTAGAGGCTAGCTCAGGTACAACGCCACCGTAATCTGCATGCACGGCAATTTGACTATACAGCTGATGTGCTAATATGCCTGCAGGGCGATCGCCTTGACCATCGTCGTAAATAGCAATACCTGTTTCGTCGCAAGACGTTTCAATACCTAAAATTCGCATAAAATTGTGTTCTACTTACCAAAAAGAAGCAATTTTACCTTTACTGGTGCTATTTCGCCAGTATATTTAACATAGCTATTAGATTAATCTTTACATTGCTATGTACTTAGCAGTAGAATATGTCACCCATTTTTAATAGAGCGGGTGTAAACAAGATTTTTAGTTTTTTAATAACACCGTTTAATATAAAAATGTTAAACGTAAAAAACAATGGGAAGTCGAAGTTAAACACCGATTTATATAGATATAATACTAAGGTAAAATAGTACATGCCAGTAATTAAAGTTAGAGAAAACGAACCATTTGACGTAGCACTACGTCGTTTTAAACGTTCATGTGAAAAAGCAGGAATCCTTTCAGAAGTTCGTCGTCGCGAATGTTATGAAAAGCCAACTTGGGAACGTAAACGTAAAAAAGCAGCCGCTGTTAAACGTGCCGCTAAAAAAGTTTCTCGTGAGAACGCACGCCACGTTCGCATGTACTAAACATTCTTTGTTAAGAATGCCCTTAGTAAGCTTTGGAGAAGATTAGATGTCACTTCTAATGCAACTCAAAGATGAAATGAAAAATGCCATGCGGGCCAAAGATAAGTTACGTCTTGGGGTTATTCGTATGGCGATTTCTGCAGTTAAACTTGCTGAAATTGAGCACAACAGTGAAGCAACAGACGACAACGTGATAGCCGTTTTGACTAAAATGGTGAAACAACGTAAAGAGTCGATTAAAATGTTTACTGACGGTGGTCGTGCTGAGTTAGCCGCTAAAGAAGCTGAAGAAGTGAAAGTATTAGAGTTCTTTCTTCCGCAAGCGCTAACCAGTGCAGAGATTAACGATTTAATCAATAAAGCAATTGCTGATACCGGCGCTGCCTCAATGGCAGACATGGGAAAAGTAATGGCGGTGTTAAAACCTTTAATGCAGGGTAGGGCAGATATGGGCACAGTGAGTGGCCAAATAAAATCTGCCTTAAACTAGTTTGGCTTAGCGTTAAAGAGCGAAAACAATAAAGGTAAACGTTTGAATAAAACCGTAATGATGAAAATTGTTACGGTTTTTTGTTTTTAATGCAAGTAAATATTATTTAGCACCAACAGCCTCAGGCTCTGGCCATTGCTGCGCGCTTAACAGGCCTCGTTCAATCATCCCACCTAGTCCTTGCATACCACCGGTATGTAATAAAACAATACGCTCTCCTGGGCGAAAGTAGCCTTGTGCAAGTAATTCAAGCAAAGCTAAGATCATTTTACCTGAATAAATAGGCTCAAAATCTACCCCAGTTATACGATTAAACTCCAGTATACGGTTGGCGTCTAAGGGGCTAAATTTGGCATAGCCACCACGATGAAACTGAGTCAATAGTTGCCATTTATCATGGTTGTTTGCCCAAGTAGGCGCACCTTCGCCTGAGGCTTTACCAGCAAGTAAGTTATCTATTTCGGTGGTTAGGTAGTCAGCTTCTTTAAGTACAGCAACCCCTAATATTTTATGAAGGTGTTTGTTTAGATGAAAGTCACCGTAAACAAGTCCTGCTAGAGTACCAGCACTACCAACAGGGGTTATTAATGTGTCATAAGTCGTTTGTTGGTTTAATTCTGTAATAACCTCAGCAACGCCGTCAATGGCGCGTGTGTTACTGCCGCCTTCAGGCACAATAAAGTAATGGGGGTAGTCTTGCTGTAGCTGTGTTAAGTAGTCTGTGTCGTGCCGGCGCCGGTAGGTTTTTCGGTCAACAAAATGCAGTTCCATGCCCCAGTGCTGAGCCCATGACAAGGTAAAATTATTCACATGGTGTTCTTCGCCACGTATGATACCGATACAGGGGATATGCTTTTGATAGCAAGCAAACGCTAAGGCATGAATATGGTTAGAGTAACTGCCGCCAAAACTAAGTACACCTTTTATATCGTTATTTTTTATCACGTATTCTAAATTATACTTAAGCTTGCGCCATTTATTACCCGAGATGATCGGGTGTATGGTGTCATCACGTTTAACTTGCACAGTAACATTATGTTGCGTAAATATAGGGTGATACAGTGTTTGTATTTGAGATAAAATAGTCATTAGCACTAAGCTACAATAGAAAAGTTGAAAAAATATAAATCAGCGAAAAAACTTGCAGGAGTATGCTAATAAAGGATAATGTTAAAATACTTCTTTTTTTTAAATACTTACTTGTATTTTATATCAATAATAATAGCATCGATACATGTCTTTTTTAACACAGATAACTCGACTTTTTACAAAAAAGCAACCAGAACAATTGGTTGGAATTTCTTTGCAGCAAGAGTCCATCTTGCTATGTGCTTTACCTGCGCCGAGCGAAGTTGAACCACTTGATGGTGAAGTAATTGAAAACACTAACTTTAAACAGGTAAGTGTTCAAGGTGGAGATTTCTCAGCTGCCATCACCGAAGTGCAAGCTGCTGTAAATTTAGCGGGGCAGTGCTATCTCGCACTTAACGGCCAGCAAGCACAAGTAGTACAAGTAGACAAGCCCAATGTGCCAATAACAGAGATTAATAGCGCATTAAAGTGGCAAATAAAAGATCTGGTTAATGTGGCGCCTGATAATATGGTGCTCGACTACTTTGACGGTCCTTTGTTAGCGGGCGGCAAAGAAAAAATTAATGTTGTATGCTCACCTATAAACGAGCTTAAAAAAATAGTGAGTGCAGTCAACCAAGAAGGGTTAGCAGTGGTGAATATTACTATTGCTGAGTTTGCTTTTGCCAACTTATTGCCAGTGCAAAATGATGCTTGCTTACTGGTATGTCAGCAACCGAATGAAGAAATAGTCTTGTTAATTGTTAAACAAGGAAAACTCTATTTTCATCGCCGTTTACGAGGGTTTAGTCAAATTGCTAATAAAACTGAAGAGGAGTTAACGCTCAATATTGTTGATAATTTAGCATTAGAGGTTCAGCGTTCTTTTGACTATTTTGAACGACAGTTAAAGCAAGCGCCGGTGAAAGACATAAAAGTGTTGTTACCTATTGAGCGGGAAAGTTTTTTTGCAAGAAAACTGGCAGAAAGCTCTCATGTGCCAGTTAATTTATTGGCTTTGCCAGAGGCTTATCAAGCATATCGTCAGTATGCCTGTGCCATTGGCGCAACAATGACAGAGGGCTGTGTTGCTAAACAGTCTCAGGAGTCTGAATATGCCAGCTAATATGTCAGCAACCAGTCAATCAGACAATACGGCTAAGCTTAGAATCAATTTATTACAACCAGTGCTATTACCTGAAAAGGTTTTATTGACATTGCCCCGGGTAGTTGCTGTTTGGTTTTTAGTGCTTTTTGCGATGGCAGCTTGGGCATTGCAAACCCATTATTCGCAAAGTCGCCTTCAAGAGAGGCTTGCGGTGTTACAACAGCAAAGTAGCCAATATACCAACCAGGTTAATACATTCACAGCGCAGTTAGCGGCACGTAAAGTTGATAGCCAACTTACAGATGAGCTTGCGAAAATTAAACTGTTAATAAATAATGGTCAGGCATTACATGAAAAACTCACTAACCCTAATAAAACCTATGTTGCAGGGTTCGCTAGTGCGATGAACGATCTGGCGAATTTACACCACCAAGAAATTCGTTTGGAGGCGATAAATATTAATAATGATAATATGACTTTTTCAGGTGTGGCTTATACGCCAGAGGCAGTGCCTACTTGGTTATCTGGTTTTGAAAACGCAGCTTTTTTATCGGGTAAATCATTCTCTCACCTTGCACTTTCTCAAAATGAGCAAAATATGATTCAATTTACCGTTAGCTCAAAAGATGAAGAGGTGGCTGTTAATGAATAAACAATGGCAATACTACAGCGAGCAATACCTTACATTAACTCGTCGTGAACAAGCGCTGATTTTTTTAACGGGATTAGTGGCATTGTTTTTTATCACCTTCTATCTATTTATCGATGCTCAAATAGTTGAAAGTAGGCAGGCTAAGCAAGAGATTGTACGGTTACAGTCAAGCAATCAATCGTCAAAAGCTACTGTGTTGGAGATGCAGGCAGCTTTGCAGAGAGACCCAAATGAAGATATTAGAAATAAAATTGCTCAGTATCAAATGAAACTGGCTAAAGTAGATGAGAAATTATTAGCCTTAACCAATGATCTTATTACACCGGTACAAATGCGTTATGCCTTATTAGATTTATTAAAACTTGAGCAGGGTGTGTCGTTATTATCATTCGAACTTTTGGAAGTTGAGCCGTTACTTTTTACTACATCTTCAGACGAAAAATCTGGTAATTCAGCATTTGATGGTGACTTGCCACAAGTTACAGCAAACTCTCCACTTAATCTCTATCGTCATGGTTTTAAAATAAAGCTTTCTGGTAGCTTTTTCGCTTTACAACAATACTTGTCAGCACTTGAGCAGCTGTCTTGGAAATTTTTTTGGCAAGACTTCGACTTTCAAGCTAAAGAATACCCTAATAGTGAATTACAAATAAAAATGTATAGCTTAGGTACTAAAAAGGAGTTCGTCGGTGTTTAAATTTAGCCCAGTGCTTTTTATCTTGCCTTTTGTTGTGTTAGCGCCAGAGTCGGCCATTGCAGCAAAGGTTGACCCTACACGCCCTTTTAATCATAAGGTAACAACGGGTAAAACAAGCGAAGAAGCGATGGTGCTTGCGTCAATTATTCATGGAAACGGTATAAAAACAGCCATTATTAACGGCAAAACCTTAAAAGAGCTAGATTACATTGGCGAGTATCAATTAATAGCTATTAACAATAGAAGCGTTATCTTAAATAGTGCTACAAAGCGTATTGAGTTGTCTATTTTTAAAGATAATGTGGTTAAAATAAAAGACATGCAATAGATAGTAAACAGAAAATAAAACAAGCAGCATAAAAATTCGTATTTACGCAGAGTCTGGCACTCAAAAATCCTGAGCGAGATAATCTTGAATTGAGTAGCCCTGAAATAAAATAATAAAGATAAATTACCTTATGAAAAAGACAAAATTTAAAATAGCCCTTTCTACCTTGTTATTTGCATTTGCTGGCTGTCAAAGTGTCCCAGATGCGCCTGCTGACATGAAAGAAAGCTTAGACCAAGCAATCGATGCCACAAAAACATTAAATGAACCAAAGCCTTTAGCGCAAGTACCAAACTCCGTTCAGCAAGAATTAATGCAGCAAAGTATGGGGTTAGCAAAACAAGGCTTGTTGGCCGAGAAAAGCCTTGAAATTGCGACTACCGCGGTTGAAGCGAAAGATTTTTTTACCGCCATTGTTGAAGGCTCAGCTTATAGTGTAGCTATACACCCTGAAGTCAGTGGTTTAATTACCTTAAACTTAAAAGGGGTGACCTTAACAGAGGTGATGGAAGTTGTTGAAGATATTTATGGCTACGATATTCGAATAAATGGAAATGTTATTCAGGTGTACCCAGCAGGGATTCGTACTGAAACTATGGCATTAAACTATTTATTTTTGAAACGAATGGGGACTTCTAGCACGAGTATTAATTCTGGTGGTGTTTCGGAAAATGATCCTAATAACAATGGGAATAGCAGTAATAGTAATAGCAACAACCGAAATAGTGGGAATCAAAATAGTGGCGGCCAAAATGGTCAAAATGGGCAGGGTAACAGTGGTATTAATATATACACAGAAAATGCCTCTGACTTTTGGCTCGAATTAAAAGAAACATTAACCGCTTTTGTCGGTACCGAAGGAGGGCGCTCTGTTATTATTTCACCGCAAGCTGGTTTAGTAACTGTCCGCGGGCTACCCGAAGAAATTGCTGCCGTAAAAAAGTTTATTGCTGACACTGAAGCACACTTGCACCGACAAGTCATTATTGAAGCAAAAATCATGGAAGTTACCTTAAGTGATGATTACCAACAAGGTGTGCATTGGAATGAAGTCTTAGGCAGTTTAGGGAAAACCAACTTAACCTTTAGCAGTACTGGCAATATCAATGGTAGCGCTATATCAAGTAGTATTGGAGGGGCAACCTCATTAAGTTTTACAGGGCCAGACTTTAGTGGCGTGATAGACTTATTACAAACACAAGGCAATGTGCAAGTTTTATCAAGCCCAAGAATTACCGTGACTAATAATCAAAAAGCGGTGATCAAGGTGGGTGAAGATGAGTACTTTGTTACCGATGTTTCCAGTACAACGACAACAGGTACTTCAACCACAACAACACCGGAAGTAGAGCTAACACCATTTTTCTCAGGTATAGCGTTAGATGTAACTCCGCAAATAGACAAAGATGGTAGTGTTGTGTTGCATGTACATCCATCAGTGACGGCAACGGGGGAGCAAAATAAAACAATTCAAATTGGGGCAGAAGAATTAATCCTTCCTTTAGCGCAAAGTCGTGTGCGTGAATCTGACACTATTATTCGAGCAAAGTCTGGTGAAATAGTCGTTATAGGTGGTTTAATAGAAACTTACACTATAGATAAAGAGTCAAAAACACCATTGTTCGGCGATATCCCTTTGCTTGGAGGCTTGTTTAGAAGCAAAAGTGAAAGCACACAAAAGCGAGAGTTAATTATCTTACTCAAGCCCGTAGTTATTGGTCAGGATACTTGGCAGACGCAATTACAGGATGCGCGTTTGCTGTTAAAAAAATGGTTTCCAGAAGAAACAACTGTGTCAGAAGAAAGCAGCACACAAGAACAGTAGCCGCTGATATAGTCAGTAGCGGATAAGCAGTAAGCCAGTAATATAGACAGTAAATATAGATAAGCATTTATGTACTTGTACCATTTTGGTTTAACAGAACTACCTTTTACACTGACGCCCAATACTAATTTTTTTTTAGCGCTTGAGCCTCATAATGAGGCCTTGGCGGTGCTAATGACAGCACTTAAAGCAGGCGAGGGCTTTATTAAGGTGATTGGTGAGGTGGGCACAGGTAAAACCTTACTTTGCCGTAAGTTACTGAATGAAATACCAGCGCACTTTGTGACGGCCTATATCCCTAACCCTTATTTAAACCCTGATGAGTTAAGGCGGGCGGTTGCACTTGAGCTAGGGGTTAAACAAGCGCAGCGTATGTCAGTGCAATTACTAACGCAGCGCATTCAAAATCGTTTACTCGAGCTGCATGGTCAAGGGCATTCCGTTGTACTAATTTTAGATGAAGCACAAGCGCTACCCGCGAGCAGTTTAGAAGCCCTGCGTCTATTCACTAACTTAGAAACCGAAACACGTAAGTTATTGCAGGTGGTCTTATTTGCCCAGCCGGAACTAGATCAGCGCTTAGCACAAACTGAGTTTAGACAGTTATATCAAAGAATTACTTTTTCATACCAATTAAGAACTATGCGACATAGTGAAGTAGAGCAGTATATAGATCACAGATTACGGGTCGCTGGCTATAAAGGAACGGCATTGTTTTCAACTGCATTGTGTAAAAAAATAACGAAAGCGAGCCAAGGAGTCCCCCGCTTGGTGAATGTGTTATGTCATAAAATGTTAATGCTTAGCTACGGACAAGGGGGCTATCAAATCACTCAAAAGCAACTTAATGCAGCAATACAAGATACAGAAAGTATTCACCGCCAGTGCGGTAAGAATAACCGCACTCACTTTGCTAATGCTTTTAAATATATAGCGGCGGTTGGGGGGAGCTTGTTGGTGAGTGTTACACTGTACTTTGTTTATTCTTTTTATGTTTCAGGGGCATTATAGTGAGTGTTATTAACCAAATGTTAAAGGATCTAGAGCAGCGAACACCAGAGCAGGGTCAGGTAACACCGACTGCTATGACGCCCTCTAATGGCTTAACTGTGAAATTTGTCTTTATTATTGTGCTAGTTTTACTTGGCTTAAATGGGCTTGGAGTTTATATTTGGCATTTACAATCACGGGTGTCAGCAAGTGAGGCGCAGCAAGAAAAACTCATGCATGCTGTCAATGTAGCGCAGGGGCATGAGTTGTCAGGCTCGTCAATGAAATCGGCGCAAAAAAATCAACAAAAAAACCAACCGCTAGCCCAGCAAAAAAATCAACAAGAAAGCCTAGAACAGACTGTCAATGAAACAGCACCGCTAGCAAAGAAAAGAGCAGTAGGCGAACCTTTATCAACAGAAAAGCCTATTTCAGCACCAATTACAGAATCTGTCTCTGAATTAGCATCTCTCTCTGAATTAACACCAGCACCTTTATCAGCGCCTGTACCTGCAACAGAGCCTGAACCAACAGCGAGAAAAGTTGAGCCAGACAACACCAGTAAAATGTCTATTTCTCGCCATCAATTAACTTCGCAAGCGCTGGTAGCACAAAAGCTAACCAGAGCTGAAAAGCTGGTTAACCTCAATGAAATATTTAAAGCAGAGCAGTTATTTGAAGAAGTGTTAATTATTGAACCACACCACAAGCAGGCCAGAAAAAAACTGGCGGCATTATGGTTTGGTCGACACGCTTACCAAGCGGCAATTAATTTATTAGCGCAAGGCATCACCCTTGATAGCCAAGACAGCGAATTACGTGTAATGAAGGCGAAAATTCACCTCCAGCAAGGACAAGTGCAAGCGGCTTATAATACATTGATACCCTTACCTTTACTTGAAGATGAAGCGTATCAATTAATGCTAGCAAATACCGCTCAACAAATTGAACAGTATTCAGCCGCTATTAGTGCTTATCAAATGCTGGTGAAAATGCAACCGTATATTGGTCGTTGGCATTTAGGTTTAGCGATTGTTTATGACAAAACGAGTCAGTTTTCATTGGCAGCCAGTGAATATGCAATCGCATTAAGCAAAACTGATTTATCGGCATCATCAGCTAAGTTCGCTCAACAGCGTATGCAGGCGTTAGGAGAATAAAAAATATGGCAGCACCAAAATTAAAAATGCGTTTAGGTGATTTGTTAGTTCATGAGAACATTATTACTGACGAACAGCTAATGCAGGCACTTAATAGCCAGAAGTCAACAGGAAGAAAGCTAGGCGATACCCTGATTGAGCTAAAATACTTATCTGAGCGACAATTATTAGAATTTTTAGCACAACAACTCGGGTTGCCATTTTTAGACATTAGCCAACGCAGAATTCCCACCGAAAGCGCTAATTTATTATCAGAGGTGCATGCGAGGCGATTACGAGCACTAATTATTGAAGATAAAGGTGACTCGGTTGTTGTGGGGATGAGCGACCCTGCCGACTTAAATGCCATTGACCAACTCGAGCAAACCCTGGCGCCAAAACGGCTTGAATTGGCCGTAGTTATGGACTCACAGTTGTTTGAAGCGTTTGACGGACTGTATCGGCGTACTGCTGAAATAGAAACCTTTGCTAGTCAATTAGAGGAGGAATATCAAGAGTCGTCAAGCTTTGATATATCAACCTCTTTTATTGATGAAACAGGTGATGCAACCGTAGGCAAATTATTGCAGTCTGTTTTTGAAGATGCGGTGCAAATGCGCGCTTCAGATATCCATATTGAACCGGATGAGAATCAATTACGCATTCGTCAGCGTATTGACGGTGTTCTTCAGGAAAGCGTCTTAAAAGAAAGTAAAATAGCCTCGGCGATGGTGTTACGTTTAAAGCTGATGGCAGGGTTAGATATATCAGAGAAACGCATACCACAAGATGGTCGTTTTCACTTAACTATATCAGGTCATAGTATTGATGTTCGTATGTCGACTATGCCAGTACAGCATGGCGAGTCGGTGGTGATGCGTTTGCTTGACCAATCGGCCGGGTTACTCTCATTTGCGCAAACGGGTATGCCAGAAGACTTTGTTAAACGGGTTCGTCACCAAATAACACGCCCTCATGGTATGGTCTTGGTTACTGGGCCAACAGGCAGTGGTAAAACAACCACCTTGTATGCAGCATTAAGTGAACTCAATGAAGCAAGTAAAAAAATAATAACCGTTGAAGACCCAGTAGAGTATCGCTTGCCACGTATTAACCAAGTGCAAGTTAACCCTAAAATAGGCTTAACTTTTTCAACGGTTTTACGCACCGCACTGCGCCAAGACCCCGATATTATGATGGTGGGCGAAATGCGTGACCAAGAAACCGTTGAAATTGGCTTGCGAGGCGCTTTAACGGGCCACTTGGTTTTGTCTACTCTGCATACTAACGATGCCATTACCAGTGCGCTGCGCTTAATCGATATGGGCGCGGCGGGCTTTTTGGTAGGCAGTTCCTTACGTGCCATTATTGCACAACGGCTAGTACGCCGCGTTTGCGATAGTTGTGAAGAAGTATATACACCAGATCCGCAAGAGTTATTATGGCTAACCAACCTTGTTGGTGAAAGGGCAGAAACAACACAGTTTGTTCAAGGTAAAGGTTGTCAAAGTTGTCAGTATACAGGTTATAAGGGCCGTGTTGGTGTGTTTGAGTTGTTAGAAATGAATGAACCCATGATGTCGGCACTTAAGCGGGATGATTCAGAGGCTTTTACCCAACTTTCTAAAGAAAACCCTAGTTTTACCCCACTAGCTTTCGCCGCCTTTGAGTATGCTTCACAAGGGATCACCACAGTAGAAGAAGTATTACGGTTAGTAGAAACGGTCGATGTTACTTAAAAAGTCATCATCAAATTGTAGGTCGGCATTTATGCCGTCAAAAGGCTTCGCCATTAGGCAAGCAGAATGACTGATGGGCTTATCGGTAATTGCGCTTACATTACGCTACCACCGCCATCCTTAGCGGCAAAGCTCAGCCTACAAAAAGCTGACAGTTCTTCATACGGCTCTACTTTTGAAAAGTCATAGAGAGGCGATTATTCCTTCATAAGAATAATTCGCTCAAGCAAAGAGGCAATCAATTAATCATGGCATCATTTAAATATATTGGTCGTAATAATCATGGCCACCAAGTTAAAGGTACCTTAGAAGCGAATAATACTTCGGCGGTAGCTGAGCAATTATTGCGTAAGAATATTACCCCTATCTCAATATTAGCGGCAGAAAAAAACAAAGCAGAGGGTGTTGCGGGTAAAGATGTAGCGGAAATATTTGGTTTTGCTCGTGTCTCTCTCGATGAGCTGATTATTTTCTCAAGGCAAATGTATGCCTTAATGCGCTCTGGTGTCCCTATTTTACGGGCAATCAATGGCATGGCTGAGGCCAGCACGTCAAACACCTTAAAAAGCGCCTTAGTCGATATTGGCAATCAATTAGAGGGCGGGCACACCTTATCATCTGCGTTAAATCATCACCCTAAAATTTTTGCACCTTTATTTGTATCACTCGTTCATGTTGGCGAAAATACCGGGCAATTAGAAGAGTCTTTTTTAAAACTAACCACTTATTTAGAGCGAGAACAAGCCACAAAGAAGCGCATTAAAACCGCATTAAGGTATCCAAGCATGGTATTGATTGCGCTTGGGGCGGCATTGGTTATTTTAAACATTTTTGTTATTCCAACGTTTGCTGATATGTTTTCCAAACTAGGTGCAGACCTCCCACTAGCAACTAAATTTTTAATTACGAGCTCAAGCTTATTTTTAAATTATTGGCCTTATATGCTGGTTGCTTGTATTGGCGCATACTTTTTACTTAGAACGTCACTTAAAACTGAAAAAGGCCGTTATCAATGGGACAAAAGAAAAATAAAACTCCCTATTATTGGTAGTATTATTGAACGCTCTATCTTGGCGCGCTTCTCTCATAGCTTCGGCATTATTTTAACGTCAGGCATTCCAATGACGACAGGGTTAACTTTAGTGGCCGACGCTGTTGATAATAGTTTTATGCAAGAGAAAATTGTAGCAATGCGTTCAAGCATTGAAAGTGGCGATAGTTTATTGCGTTCAGCTATTTCAAGTGCGTTATTTACACCATTGGTTTTACAAATGATAGCCGTTGGCGAAGAAACAGGGCGAGTAGATGAATTACTAAAAGAAGTGGGTGACTACTATGAACGAGAAGTTGATTACGACTTAAGTACGCTTACCGCTAGAATTGAACCACTTCTGTTAGTTTGTGTTGCGGCTATGGTGTTGGTGCTTGCGTTAGGTATATTTACCCCTATGTGGGATATGGCATCAGCTATGCAGGGTAAATAAAGATCGTATTTTTACAAGGGTTAAGGAAATGACATCTAATAGTGAAAAACAGGATAAGTCACTGGCAGAGTTTGTTGTAGTTATTGCCTTAGTGGGCATAATGATGGCTGCATTTATTCGTTATTATCTTAAAAATGAGTCGCAGTTTACGCATGCCGGTTTGGCTGCAATAGCACAAACATTTAATACCAAAGTGACAGCAGTGCATGCATAATGGTTGATGGAGCAAAAGCCGGCCGTTGTTTACTTAGCTGCTTTTAATACCAAAGAAAAGCAAGGAATATCGGTTAATAAGGCAGGGTGGATAGATGTACAGCAAGCGTTATTGCCATGCGAAGCTATTTGGCTGTTGGTGTTAGAGTCTCCAATAAATACCATGAAATTTCCCGTTAGTGCGCTGGAGGTGCATACAACACAGAAAAACCATGGACAAAGAGCGTGTCGTTACGTTACACCTGATGGTCGTTATTTTCAATATAACCGCACCACAGGCAGAATAAGTAATATAAATAAGTTAAAATAATATTTTTTGATAGATTTTTGTTTTAAAGTACAATTAATGTGATTAATGAGTGACTTAATAAATAAATCACTGCTACAATTAAAATAATGTAATAGCTGGATATTATGAACAAAGAGGTTAGTATGAAAAAAAGCGTGGCTATGAAAAAAACATCAGGTTTCACCTTAATAGAACTTGTGATTGTCGTTGTGATACTAGGCTTTTTAGCAGTCACTGCTATTCCTAAGTTTATTGACTTAACTGAGCAAGCAAAACAAGCTAATATTGAAGGCATGGCTGGTGGTTTTGCTACGGGTATTTCATTAGCTAGATCGCAATGGGAAGCAGAAGGGCGCCCTAAAGTGGGTACGCAAAACAGTATTAATTATGACGGTGCTACTTTAGTGTTAACAACAGAAACAAGCACTATTCGCCCTGGTTATGTTGTGGGATTAACGGGCGGCGAAGACTTAACCGCTGCTAACTTTAACGCAGATAACTGTGTTGAAATATGGGAGAATATACTGCAACAACCCCCAAGAATTACCAGTGATTTAACCACCTTAAATGGTGAAGAGTCGATAAAGTACTTTGCCAGCAAAACAGGTACAGGTGCAGGAGCAACATGTCATTATTATTTAAAAGAAAGCTTAAACCGTGCGACAAATGGCAACTATACTAATCCTGGTACATCAACCACAATAGGTAATAGCTTTACCTATCAGCCGGCAAACAGTGCTGTCACTGTGTATGTAAATAATAATTAATATTGAATATAAATTTAAAGTCAGGTCAAAATATGAAGCAATTCACTAAACATTTGAGTAAACAAAATATGAATAAACAAAACATGAATAAACAAAAAGGTTTCACCTTAATTGAACTCGTTGTAGTTATTGTTATTTTAGGTATTTTAGCGGTAACGGCTGCGCCTAAGTTTATTAATGTACAAGATGACGCACGCACCGCGACGTTACAAGCGGTTAAGGCGTCAATGCAAAGTGCTGCTACTATGGTTTATAGTAAGTCATTGATTAAGGGTAAAGAAGCATCAGCTGCTGGAACAGTGGAAGTTAATGGTACGAATATAGCGATAGCTTATGGCTATCCAATTTCGGCAGATGATACGATTACCGCGGAGGTTACTTGGAAAGCATTATTAGATGTGCCTGATTTTGATATCCTTATCGATGATACCTCATCCACTGTCATTATTGCCCCACAGGATTTATACGATACTGCAGCAGCAGCAATTACGGCTTCTAGTAAGTGTACAGTGACATATACAGAAGCAACATCTACAAATTTACCAACATATACAGTTAAAGGTTGCGAATGATTTAAATAACGTTAGTACACTTATATCGTATAATTAAGGGGAGCATTGCTCTCCTTTTTTGACTAAGAAACATGAATATAGTGTTATGACTAAAAGCCAAGCTGGTTTTACCCTCATAGAATTAGTCACCGTCATTATTCTCATTGGTATACTGGCGGTTGCGGTGCTGCCTAAATTTGACGGCACAGCCAGTTATGAAGCGCATACCCATCGTGCACAACTTATTTCCGCCCTGCGCTTAACCCAGCAGCGTGCCATGCAGCAAACTAATCATAGCGATAATTATTGCCACCAGATTGTTTTTGATGACAATGTTAACGTGTCACGGTATGGCGTTCCGAATAGAGTCAATTGCGCTATCACCACGTTTCCAAATAATTGGACACCTGACGCGACTGGTTTTCAAGTGGAAGATAGATATCAAGTTACTTTTGCCATACAGGGGAAAACTAGCCCTAGTGCCATTACCTTTGATAGTATGGGGCGTCCTATTGAAAATAAAAATACCGCGATTGGTAGTTGTAATAACGGCTGTATTATTAATGTGCAAACAAGCGTTGAAGCACTGCAAATAAAGATTGAGCCAGAAGGGTATATTCATGCCATTTAATTCATATCCCCACGCCTATGCTAACGCACTCACTCGCTCACCAGATCACTCACGTGGTTTTACCTTGGTTGAAATTATTGTCGGTATTGTCATACTATCGATTTCACTGTCAATTATTTCAACGCTTATTGTGCCAGCAGAGCAAAAAAGTGCCGATCAAATACTGCAAGTAAAAGCGGCTGAGTTAGGTCAAAGTTTATTAAACGATATTAGCTCCCGTGCGTTTGATCACAATTCAGACAAAGCAGGCGGCAGAGTGCGTTGTGGTGAATTAACTCTAGGCGCAGAAGCTTGTACTTTAGAGGCGAATTTTGGCCCTGACGACGGTGAAACAAGCCGAGACTTATATGATGATGTTGATGACTTTAATAGCTATACATTAACCAAAAATGCGCAAGATGGTGAGTTGCATTCAGGTTATGATAACTTTAAAGTGGCAGTGGCGGTAAGTTACGATGGTAAATCACTTGGCTTTAGCGATAATATGAGGGCTAAACGTATTACTGTCACCGTTACCACGCCATTAGGCACAGAAGTTCAATTTGCTACGCATAAGGCTAACTTTTAATGAATAGCCTAATTGCAAAATACTCTGTAGATAATAAAAACAGTAACAACAAGCACTCTTACAAAAAAATTGATGAATTAGGTTTTACCCTGCTTGAACTGGTTGTTGTTATTGTTATTTTAGGGGTAATGTCAGTGGGCATAGCGGGCTTTATTACATTAAGCACACAAACGTATTTGAACGTTACCGAGCGAGACGAAGTGTTAGCCAATGCCAGATTTGTGGTTGAAAGACTAAATAGAGAAGTTCGCAATGCTGTGCCCAACAGTATTAGAGTGAAAGACTTTGCCACAATGCAATGTATTGAATTTGTGCCGATAAAAGCCAGTACAATCTATATTGATATTCCCGTTACACCAGAAAGCCCAAGATCTGATGTTAAAGTAATTCCTTTTACAGATAAAAATAATAATCCGTATGAATGTGATAATACCTGTTCCGATCAAGTGATCGTTTATCCTTTAGCCCCTAACGAGGTTTATAATAATTATAATGATGCTAGCGGCAAAGTGTTTAATATAGGTGATTTTTCCCCGTCCTTACCTACCAGTAAAGATGAAATATGGACTATACCCATTAAAAACGGCGCAGTTACCTTTGAACAAGACTCACCAACAAAGCGTTTATATATCGTCAATCAGCAGGTGAACTTTTGCCTTTCGAGTGGCAAGTTATATCGATATAATAACGCTATTGGTAGCGCGCAACAATTTCCACCAGCGCCTAATATTAGTATAATGGCGGAGCACCTTGCGCCGCTTGACACAAATAATTTACCCTTTAGCGTTTTACCAGCAACATTAACCAGGAATGCTATAGTGCAAATTAACCTGCATTTTATGCGTGATGGTGAAGATTATGTCTTTAATAATGATATTCACATTAATAACACGCCTTAGTCTGTGATTACCGGTGTTTTTAAGTACATTTTGTTGCATAGCAAATGACTTAGCGTTACCTTTAATCTTTATCTACTCTTTTATTCTAGCTGTATAATGTTGATATTATCCCGACAAAGAAAGCAAGCTATTCAATGTGATATGCCAAAGCAAAATGGCAGCGCATTGGTTATGGCACTTTTCGTGATGGTTATTCTTATTTTGCTTGGTGGTGCCTTAATGCGGGTGTTATCAACAAGCAGTGAAACCATTGCACAAGAAGTGATTGGCACGCGCGCTTATATGGCGGCGAACTCTGCAATGCAGGCTGAAATATCTAAACTGTTTCCATTAAATAATGCTGCTCCTGTGTGTGACGCTAATTTCAACCAAGACTTCTCTACATCAGGCACTAATGTTGATGGCTTATTTCATTGTCGCGCGACCACCACATGTGAAAACTATGCGACCGACCCAGTCACTAACGAGCAGTTTTATCGCTTAACAAGCACAGGAACATGCGGTAGTGGTGTCATTGAAGCTGAGGGCGGCAATAGTGTGATCAGTAGTAGAACGATTCAAGTAGAGGCGAGGGAGTTAAAATGAAACTACGATTGATGTTACTTATCGTCTTATTTTTTTCTGCTATTTACCACGCTCACGCTGAGCAATGCTCGGCTGTGTTTCCTGATGGCTTACAGAATCATAGTAATGGCGGAGAGATTATTTTTAGAAATGGTTCACAACTAATAAACAGCCCCGATAATATCTTAGCGTCAAAAAAATCTATTGATGATGGCTCAGGTTCGGGTGTTAATAGCTGCGATAGTGCAAACTGCACACACTCAGGAAGTAGCGCTGTAAAAGTTAATTATAATTACTTTCCAGGGGGGGCTGATGTTGAAGTTTCTTATCAGCAAACGGTAACACTTGCCCCAGGTCATTATGACGATATAGAGTTAAAGTCTAATGCCACACTGAACCTAAACCCCGGTGATTACCATCTCAGTGGTGAGTTGGAGGTTGGGAGCTCAAGTAAAATAAATATTCTAGGCACGGGTGTTGTTAGGTTGTTTGTGAAAGAAAACGTCGAATTTAACTATTCTACCAAAATCAATCATGGCGGTGATGCAACAAGACTATTAATTTACTCAGCAGATGATATTGAAGTTGGATCAAACTCACAGGTAACAGCATTTATTTATAGTAAAAAAGAAGTAGAATTGAAAAGTCAGGCTGCTGTTAACGGTGCCATTAGTGCAGGTCAAAAGCTAGAGCTAATAAGCGCTTCAACGGTTAACTTTGTATATACAGAACCCGATTTTGGTGATTTTTGTAGTGGCACTAAAGCGCAGCCAATCGCCAGCTATCGTTTTGATGAAACTGAATACGCAGACACACCGAATGAAATAATTGACAGTATTGGAGGCTTTCATGGGCAGGCTAAAAACAGCCAACCAATAGAAGGTAAAGTCTGTAATGCAATTGATTTAAGTGAATCAGGGATAAGCGATTACGCTATTTTAAATCAGGATACACTCACGGGAAAAACCGACTTTAGTATTTCGTTATGGGCTAAAACCAGCAAAAACTCAAACCAGAGCTTTTTATCAGGTGCTGGCGCAAGTAATAATGAATTACTTATGTGGTTTACCAAGGGGACTAACTTCTCCCCCTTTTTAAAAGACAGTGCGAATGGCGATATTAGCACGACATCTATTGCTGACGATGATTGGCATCATATTGTTTGGACACGAGCAGGCAGCCAAAGCTGCTTAACGGTAGACAAAGTGCTGCAAGGTTGTGTTACCCAAACTACCTTGCCTTTGAGTATACAAAGTTTAATTTTGGGGCAAGAGCAAGATAGCATTGGCGGTGGCTTTGTAGCATCACAAGCCTTTGATGGTTTGGTTGATGAATTGTTAATTTTTGATGGGGCTATTACTGCTTCAGATATAAATACTATTTATGACAACCAAGACGCAGGCCTTAATTATGATGGCAGTGTGCGTGGTGCCTGTCCTGTTTCACCCCCACCTACACCTGTGTTAGATTTACGTTTTGATGAAACAAGCTGGACAGCCGCTAATACCATAATGGACAGCAGTGGTAATGATTACCATGCTAACGCAGTTAATGTCACACCCACACTCTCGACGGAAGGTGCTATTTGTCGAGCGGCAGATTTATCAGCGCCTGGCATCAATGATTATATTGCCTTAGACAGTAACGCGTTGAATGACAGTAGTAACTTGACCATATCATTATGGTATAAAACCCAAAAAACAGGGCCGCAAAGTCTTATCTCAGGCGCTAATGCCTCGGTTTTTAATGAATTGATTTTTTGGTTTAGTAATAACACCCTATTTAGCCCGCATATAAAAAACGGTGAGCGTGCTATTACCACAAATAACATCTCAGATAATGTATGGCACCACTTAGTATGGACACGCTCAGGAAGTAAAAATTTATTTTACCGTGATGGTGTGCTACAAGGAAGCAGTGCAACGTTAGCTAGTGGGAAGCTCAATATTACCAGCCTTATTCTTGGGCAAGAGCAAGATTCGCTTGGCGGTAGTTTTGACGAGACACAAGCCGTAGAGGGCTTGGTTGACGAACTCTTAATTTATGATAAAGCCTTAAGTGCAAACCAAGTAGCTGAGGTTTATAACTATCAAAAAGCGGGCTTAAATTTTGACGGCTCGGTGAGGGACTGTCCCCCAGAGCCTGTTGCCATACTCAAGATGCAATTTGATGAAGCCTCGTGGTCTGGTGCCGCAGGTGAGGTTATTGATGAAACAGGAAGCTTTAATGGTCAATCAATAAACGGTGCTAATACCGCTCGATTAACCCCTGCTATTGTTGGTAACCCTGGCACTTGTGGTTACGGCACCTTCGACGGCGTGAATGACTATGTGGCATTACCTAACTCCTTTGCTAATCAACAAGGTAGCTTTACGATTACCGCATGGATAAACCCCAGTAATTTACACTCTGGATCTAGAATTTTCGCTGATGATGAAAATAATTCGCAAGGCTATGCGCTGAGTTTAGGCGACCCAGGCACGGGTAAACTGCGGTTTTATTCTCGTGGCGTCAACCCTGTTTCAGTGGATACGCTTAACAGTGTTATTCCTGCTAATACATGGACTTTTGTTGCGGCGGTGCATAACAGCGAAAGCAAAACCCGAGAGATTTATGTTAATGGCGTAGCACAAACAGTCACAGGGGGCGGAATTAGCCATACCTATACCGGAAACTGGGGCGTTGATGCAGGTATTGCCACTATTGGCGGTGAGTCTGATTCAGGCGAAACAGCTAATAGGTTTACAGGGGCAATTGATGAAGTGCGCATGTATCAGGGCGCGTTAACTCAATCAGAGCTTATTGATATTCAAAATGAAACTCATGCTTGTGAAGAAGTGATTGACCATTTTGAAATTACTCACGATGGCCAAGGGCTAACCTGCGAAGCTGAAAGTATTATGATAAAAGCTTGCGCTGACGCTACTTGCTCTACATTAATAGACAGTGCAACGGGGGTGAACCTATTAGTTGATGGTGTGTTTGATCAAGCGATTACTTTTTCTGGTGGCAGTGCAGTAACTCAGTTCTCATATACTGAGGTTGGTGCGGCAACGTTAAGTATAGACCAAGCCTATACTTGTAAAAATGGAGTATCTACCAGCTGTGATGTGGTTTTTGCCGAGTCAGGTTTTGCCTTTTATTCTGATAATGAAGGTAGACCAATTCCTATGCAATTATCAGGAAAACCTTCTAATACCGGTTTTCTTGCCAGTACATTAAAGGTGCAAGCGATTGAAAAAAACTCGGTGACCGGTGCCTGCCAAGCCGCACTGGTCAATACGACAGCCATTGAAATGGCAGCTACTTGCGTTGACCCAATCGCTTGTGCTGGCAATAATGTTGCTATTAATAATCTAAGTACCACCACAAATATCGCTACTTTAAATAGCGGCTCTGTATTGAGTTATAGCCCAGTTTCCTTGGATTTTGGTGATAATACTGTGGACAGTGGACCCTTTATTTTAACTTACGCTGACGCAGGTAAAATTCAATTACATGCGCGCTACAATATCCCTGATGAAAATGGCGAGCCTTCTGGTAATTTTATGCTTGGCTCTTCAAATAATTTTGTCGTACGCCCGCTAGGTTTTTATGTTGACGTAGTGGATAACCCAAAAGCACAAACTGCAACAGATGATAAATTTATTGCCGCAGGTGACGACTTCACGACCATTTTAACAGCGGTTCAGTGGCAAGCTGAAGATGACAACAACAACGATGGCATCCCTGATTTTGGCGCTAATTTATCTAATAACCCGGCAACCATCAACTTTGGTAATGAAATAACGCCAGAAAAAGCGACCATAACAACTAGCCTGTATGCCCCACTAGCTGGTGCAGAAGGAAACTTAACGAATGCCAACGTTGACAACTTTATTGAAGGTGTGGCCACCAATAATATGACTTACAGCGAAGTAGGTATAGTGAACTTTGCGGTTAACTTAACCAGTAATAGTTATTTAGGCGCAGGCGATGTTACAGGAAGTGAGCCTTACGTTGGTCGTTTTATACCGCATCATTTTGATGTAGCTATAACAAACAACTCATTTGGTAATACCTGTACCACAGGCGCGACAGACTTTACTTATATTGGTCAGCCATTCACTTATTTTAATCCCCCTGAATTACTCATAACCGCTAAAAATGCTGATGGTATAACCACAAGAAATTACACTGAAACAGGCTATCAAAAACTAGCTTATAGTGATATTAAACGTACTTTTCCTCTTGTAGATAATAGTAAAAATGGGCTAGATCTAACCGATAACAGCATTGTTGATCCCCCTAAAATGGCTGTCTCGCCAACTTTTTCTGAGGATACCGCTATGTTAGATTCACTCAATTTAGGGGTGATGAAATATACTTTTAAATCGACAGATACATTTTCTTATACAAAAAATGCTAACTCACAAGTTGACCCTTTTACTATGGATTACGGTATTGTGATCGACTCAATACAAGACTCTGATGGTGTGAATGCTAGTGTGTCTTTGGCAGATGACATACCTTCCTCAAATACTGTTTCGCCCACAGGGGTAGACCTTCGTTTTGGTCGTTGGAATATTGACAATGCTTTTGGTCCTGAAACCAGTGATTTACCGATATCTATGGCTATTCAATATTGGGACGGCAGCAAATTCTTAACTAATACACTTGATAATAACTGTACTACTTTTGATGGAGATGATGTTGATAACTATTCATTAACCTTAAATGATTTAAACGAGCCTTTATCAGGCATTGATTTAACGCCTATTTCTGATAATGGCAACTTTATACTCGGTTTAGCGGAATTGCAAATAGGTAAACCGAATGATGGCTCTCGAGGGCAAATTCGCTTAACTTACGATGCTGCACCTGCTTGGCTTCTGTATAATTGGCACTGGGATGGCGTTAGCACAAAAACATTTACTGACAAACCAAGCGCGGTCGCCACCTTTGGCCTATTTCGCGGCAACGACCGCATCATTTATCAGCGAGAAATATATCACTAGTGTTTATGCGGCTTAAAAACTGTTTTGGTCATTTAATCAATAGGTAGGCGGCATAATCGTCCAGATACTTTACGCTAAGTCAATCAATATTAGCTCGCTTTGTTGAGTTTGCGATAGACTATGTAACAAAAAGGTAAATAATGTTTCTTACTTGTGAGTTAAAAGTGTTTTTTCTTGGGTGGGCTTTTATTTAGGTACTTTGAGTAAACTAAAACGGTGTTTCTGTCATGTTCTTTTACATCCGTTAAAACCAATAGTAATATTTTTTCTTTTCTTGCTGAAATCTAAGGGATTTTATCTGTTGGCACTAATATTGCTTTATCTCTATTAGTAAGATATACCTAGTATATAGAATTAAATTTTGACCCTTTTTGGGCTTAAGGAAGTAGTATGAGTTCTAAAATTATAAATGTATTGTCCGTTTGTTTATTTGTGCTTGCACTTGGTGTGGCAGGAAAAGCAAATGCCGGTTTAATTATTGGTGAGTTATATGAGGATACGAATGAATCAGGGCTTTTTTGGGAATATGTTGGTCATTATGATTTAGCTTCTGGGCCTAAGTGGAATGATGCGAATGGCGACCTTGTTACAGGCGACTTTGCTAAGCCTTATAATGGTTTAGAGGCTGCGGCATTTATTTTTCAAGATAGTAGTAGCACCTTTGCTATTTCAGCTTTTGCTGATCGTTTATTTGTTGATTCCGCTCAAGCGCATGTAGGTGCAGCCATCGTTAATCATAAGGCATGGTACGACGGTAATCTTTTTAGTCTAACAATCCTCGAAGAAGACCTGACAGCCGATGCAAATGGTGATGAACTCTACGACCAGTTTGCTGATTATTCTGCATGGATTAATGATCGTGCCGTTTTAGGTCAAAATATAAATTACGTCTTTAAATCTGTTGTCACACCTGTTCCAGAGCCTTCAACACTCGCTATTTTTGCGCTGGCGCTACTTAGCTTAACCGCTCGTTCTTTCAGTAAAATTAAGTAGTGTTTATTGAGTTGTTGTTGAGCTAAGGCGGTATCGTTCGGTACCGCTATTATTGTTTACGGCTACGGCATGACTGTAAAAACTTGTAATAACTTTCTATTTATTAACCTTACCCATATTATTGACATTATGAGCTAATTAGCCCATAAGAGGTTAATACATAAAATCTTTATGAGTTTTTTGTTTGTTGCCTTATTGTCTCTCCACTTCAGTTTATATATCTTAGAGTCAATGAGGTAAGCCAAATTATTAGGAAGGTTGTCATGGAAAACTATACTACCCCAGCAAATGCAAAAATTATCAATGTTACTGGCGATGTTCATCAGAATTTGGCAGTCGGTACACTGGTAAAGGTTGGTGATATTATTGAACAAGGCGCTGTTCTAACTTTGAACAAAGATAGTGAAGTTACGCTAGCCTTTGCAGATGGAAGCCAGCAAAGGGTATACAGTATTGTAGGTGAGGGAAATACTGTCCAAATTGAAGTAATTGCTAGCAATACTGAGGCGCTAAACACTGCTAACGATCTAAATGACCTCCAAGATGAAATTGCCGCAATTCAAGACTTAATTGCTGCTGGAGATGACGCAGATCTTCCAGAAACTGCAGCTGGAGGTATTGTTGCTAATGAAGGCACCAGCTTTGTTACAGTAAATAGGACGGGTGACGAAACACTAGCGCAGGCTGGGTATGATACGGTAGAGCAAAATGGCTTATCTCCTTTACCGGTTAATTTTATACTGAATAATAATGATCAGCAAACCCAAGCTACAGAGCCAGAGCAGCCACCAACAGAGCAACCGCCAGCAGAGCAACCGCCAGCAGAGCAACCGCCAGCAGAGCAGCCGCCAGCAGAGCAGCCGCCAGCAGAGCAACCGCCAGCAGAGCAGCCACCAGCAGAGCAGCCACCAGCAGAGCAGCCGCCAGCAGAGCAGCCACCAGCAGAGCAGCCGCCAGCAGAGCAGCCGCCAGCAGAGCAGCCACCAGCAGAGCAACCGCCAGCAGAGCAACCGCCAGCAGAGCAACCGCCAGCAGAGCAGCCGCCAGCAGAGCAGCCGCCAGCAGAGCAGCCGCCAGCAGAGCAGCCGCCAGCAGAGCAGCCACCAGCAGAGCAGCCGCCAGTTGAGCCACCCATTGAGCCGCCAATATCGGATATTGTTGATGGCGATGAAGTGGTCTCAACCCCTGAAGATACTACCCTAAACGGTAACGTGCTAGATAACGCTGCCAGTCCAGACGGCCCATTAACGGTTACTGGCTTTATGATTGCGGGGGTTACT
>NZ_JBWDLI010000020.1:0-51189 GCF_056238625.1 Colwellia sp. F1 | reverse complement strand
TAGTGGTTTCTGTCATAATAATTCAAGCAAAGACCATTATATGCCACGATCTAAATGATCGGTCAATGGATCCATTTTGATTGCTTTAATTATGAGCTAAACGCTGAAGTTAAACCCGTTTGCCCTGAGCTAAGCACACTACTTAAATGCGCGCTTACGTTTATATTGAAAAGTTGACCTTGAATCGCTTTATGATTGAATTCGAAGGTCGTGTTTCAGATTATATTTAAAATTGGTACTTACACAGACATTGTTACAGGGTCTTTTCCCTCTATATCATTAAAAAAAACCATAGTTTTTGCTAAGTTTTTATACCAATACTCCCATTCATGCCCACCTGGTAACGACTCGAATTGGTAATTAATACCGAGTTTGTCCATGGTTACGCATAAGGCTAAATTGCTCTCAATTAAACTATCATCTTTGCCACAATCAAGTCGCAATGGCGGTAGTTCTTGTTTGTTGCGTTTGAGCCAATAACTAATCTCAGCTTCATTTTCAAAATCACATAGATAATTAGCAACAGGTGTATCGGTAAACTGTTGTAAATCTTTTAGTGATGTTACTGATGAATGCGCTGAAATACCTTTAAACTTATGGGGATATTTAGCCCCAAGGCGCAATGCACCATACCCGCCCATAGACAAGCCGGTAATGTAAATACTGCTCTGTTCGCTAACTCCATCAATGTTGTCAATAACACCATTAAGAACATCTTCTACTATCCAAGCTTCATAATTACCTTGTTTTGATAAAGGTAAATAGGCGGATCCGTCCCATAAGCCTCCGTCTGATGGCATGACGAGTACAAAATCATTTAACCCTTGCTGTTTTAATTGTTCATAAACTTTATCTGCGCCGCCAAGTTGCATCCACACCCAATTTGAACCATAAACACCATGGAGCAGCACAATCACTGGCGTGTTTTGTGATAACTTGCCAGAGTGATAGACACTTATATCTTGGCGACCGCTGATATTGCTACTATGTAAGGTTAGTGTCGTTGTATTTGTTGGACTGTATTCTGGGTTAGATTTTTCAACGCGTAAAATAGCCATAATATTTAATCCTAATTTTCTTCTGATGAATCGATAATCACAACACCTTTAGCGATTCGACCATTTAACATATCATCAAAGCCTTCACTTAATGTTTCAAGTGTATAGCTTTTAGTTACTAATTCTTCCAGCTTCATGTCACCTTGATTATATAATGATAGAATACGACTAAAATCTCGCTCTGGATTACACATGCCATACAGTGGGTTAATGTAAATTTTATCCCATTCAAACAATTCACAATCAAAATCAATGCGTTGTTCAATACCACTGACTTGCACGGCTTTTCCTGCACTACGAATTAACGCTAATGGCGCTGAGCCTAATGCCGGTATAGCAGTACATTCAAAGGCGTAATCAGCGCCACGGCCATCGGTTAACTCTTTAACTTTTGCTTTAACATCAATAAAATCAATGTCACTTTTACTTGCAACAATACCTTCTGTCGCGCCAAATGTTTTCGCTTGTGCTAATCTTTCTTCATTAATGTCTATGGCAATAATTTTGGCTGCACCAGATTGTTGAGCCGCTTGGATAACATTTAAACCAACACCACCACAACCAATAACACAAACACTACTGCCTACGCTAACTTGCGCAGCATTGACAACAGATCCCCACCCGGTCATTACCCCACAGCCAACAATTGAAGCCGCAGCATAAGAAATGGCGCTTTCTATTTTTACCACCGCTTCAGCTTTAACAACTGCGTATTCACACATGGTGCCTAGATGAAAAGAACGCTCAATTGGCTCTTCATTATGGGTACTGCTTTCAATATGCGCGTGACCACTTAAGCCACAACCACACACTGGGGAGTTTTGCTCACAAATGTGTAAGTTTCCTTCTCTACATTGAAAACATTTTCCACAAGGGATTGCCCAGTTTAAAATGACTTTATCGCCAACGGCTAAGCCAGAAACATTTTCACCAATGCTTTCGATAACACCTGCACCTTCATGACCTACAATAAAGTTTTTGTTCCAATTTTGAATAGAATCCCAATCAGTATGGCAAATACCTGAGGCTTTAATTTTAACTCTAACTTCACCAGCACCTGGATTACCAATATTTACTGTCGTTAATTCAAATTTACCTTGGCCGTTTGAAATTACTGCTTTAGCTTGGATCATAGTCATACTCTTATTGATTATTGGATAATACGCATCATTGCCACAATAATTAGCGCAACAAAGGTATTGAGAAAAAATTAAAGCCTAGAAAAGTAAATTTCTAGGCTGTCGTTAAATATTGAATTGGTATTTTAAGTAGAAGTAATAAGTTAAATTACGCTATCAATCGCCAACGGTAACGCTTCGTTGGCAAGATGTGTTTTATTGATAATTGCTCTGCTTTTAATCAACTTAGTGCCTAATACATAGGCTTTAGCCTGATTAACAGCATCTACGGCAAGTAATTCATCACCGTTGAAATACCAAACTGAAAACTTTGAGCTTTCGCCTAGCTCTTTGCGGATGATGAGATTATCATAGCCAGTCGCTAAACCAACCATTTGCAATTTAACCTCAAATTGATCCGACCAAAACCAAGGTAATGCATCGTAACTCACATCTTGTTCACAAATAACTGAAGCGGTTATTTTTGCCTGATCGACAGCATTTTGAACTGATTCTAAACGTAACCAACGATCATAATGCTTATTGTGATGATAAGCACAGTCACCAATGGCGAAGATATTTTCATCGCTTGTTTGACACTGTCCATTTACGCTAATGCCATTCTCGACTGTTAAGCCCGCTTCTTGAGCTAGTTCTTGGTTAACACGAATGCCTACACCCACAATGATAATATCAGCGATAAACGTTTGTTCATTTTCACAACAAACCTCTTGTGTACCATCAATAGTTGTTATTGATTTTACATTTTGACCTGTTTCAATATTCACGCCGTTACGGATATGTAACTGTTTAAAGTAATCAGACATTTCGGGTGAAGTTACACGAGCAAGTAAGCGACCTTCTCTTTCTAAAACGGTGACTTCTCCGCCCATTTTTTTTATCGATGCGGCGGTTTCTAAACCTATATAACCGCCACCAATAATGACCACTCTTTTGTGCTTACTGTGTTTAACGGCTGATCTAATTTGCTCAACATCCGCTTGTGTTCTTAACGCAAAAAGGTTTTTAGCCTGCTCTATGCCGGTAATAAGTGGTACAAATGCTCTAGCGCCTGTAGCAATAATTAGCTTGCTATAGTTAAGTATTTCACCGTTATTTAGGCTGACAGCTTTACTTTCTTTGTCGATATTTGTGACTAAAACACCTAACTTAAGCGTTATGTTACTTTTCTCATAACTTGCTTCGGGTTTTATCACTTGCGGTTTTGTGTCGTCGCTACTCGTTAAATAAGCTTTAGATAAAGGAGGACGGTGATAAGGTAAGCATGGATCACTGTCAATCAAAATAATACTGCCCTGCCAACCCTCTTTACGCAATGCAAAGGCGGCACTAACTCCACCATGACTCGCACCAATAATTATGCATGTTTGTTCTATTGCTTGTAACATAATTTTCCTTATTTATCTTATAAAAAATCAATTGAAAGTTAATGAGCAACTTTAAAAATCACACCATCTATGTCGTCCGACACTTCAATTTGACAGCATAGGCGACTATATTCATTCGCTTCATCATCAAGCTCTAACATGTCTTGCTCAACTTCACTGGCAGCACCCACTTTAACTTGATGCTCTGGTGAAACATGAACGTGGCAAGTAGCACACGAACAAACGCCGCCGCAATCGCCTTCAATACCGGGTATGCCATTTTCAACAGCTAATTCCATTACGGAACCTGAGTCTGCTTCTAAAGTAATTTTTTCATCGTTTTGTGTTATAAATATAATTTTGGCCATGTGGGTGCTCGCTTTTTATTTTTTAACTGATTAATATTTAAATGTTTTTTATAATGAGTATTGAATAATGACTACTTAGCGTTAAACGCTACATTTAATGAATGAAAGCCAACTTTACGTTGAAATTGTTGCCAATCTTCGATGTTTTCTTCATTTTCAAACGCATTGATACTGCTTAATTTTTCAGATAAGGAGCCAATAAGTATGGCTAGTATTTGTCGTGCGTGTGTCGCGCCTAGGCAATTATGCGTGCTAAAGCCAAAACCAACATGCGGATTTAATTTTCTATCAAGAACAACTTCATTAGGGTTCTCAAACGCTTTAGCATCTCGGTTTGCAGAAGCCCAACATAATGAAATACGGCTATCGGCTTTTACCGCGTGCTCACATACCGCTGTATCTTCTGTTACAACTCTACCCATGTGGGTTAAAGGTGAGAAATATCGTACTAACTCTTCAACCGCTTTGGTTGTTATTTCAGGTTCATCATGAAGTCGTTGTAAAGATTCAGGGTGCTCAGAAAAATAAGCAACGGTATTAGTAACAGCATTAATTACCGTATCTCTGCCGCCGGCAAAGGTAAGGCTGATAACCCCTTTAACCTCTTCTTTTGTTAACTTTTTACCATTCACTTCGCTAGCAAGTAACACTGAATAAAAGTTATCGCTTGGGTTAGCGATTGCATTCTCTATTTCTTCATCGATATAATCGTATAGTAAACTTGCTTTATCGCCGTCTAAATCACTATCTTTGCTGCGAAATACATGGGTACCCCAGCCAATCCAAACTTCTGACTCTTCAAACGGAGTATTCAATAATAAGGTCAGTGCGCGTGATTGCAATTTAAGTGCAAACTCTTCAACAACTTCAATTTTAGGTTGCTTAATTGCCTCTTCGACCAGATCATCAATAATAGCTTTCAATTTATCCTGATAATCAGCCTCAAGTGGTCGCTTAAACCAAGGTTCAACTAGTTTTCGAAAGCCACTGTGCTGAGGAGGATCTACTTCAAAAGGTATTTGACGAACATCTCTTATTGCCGCTTCAGATGGAACTACAATGCGGCCTACCTCTTCGCCACCCGATTGGAAAGATTTCCAGTTATGGGCACACTTACGTACATCTTTTAATCCCATAACCATAGTTACAGGGTCATTTTGGTCGTCAATGGTACTAACGCCCTCTGTAGTTCTTGCTTGTTCAAACGGGTCCGGAAAAATACTAACAGTCATAAGTGTCCTCTTATAAATCACAATATTATTAACAATCGACACTATGGTAATCTAGTATTATTAACAGAGATACACTAATCAAGCATAAAAGTATCAAATATATGCTATTCTTAGCTCACTAGTGCTAATAGCTGAATATTAGTTTTCACCTCGTCAACCTTACTCAAGCAGACTCTGTATTTGTTTAAAAAGCGGTGGTAACTAAAAAATATTATATTTGTGGAGATTAAACTGAACGGATTGACGCTGAGCATTACATTTTTGAGTGAAGAAAGACAACCAGTGGTTAGTCGTTTCTTCAGTTTAGGAATGGCATACTTACTTAGTTTATCGCTTCAAACTGGTAAATAATCTTACGCTGATATGTTTCACTTGAATCTAATATACTATGAGGAAAATGATTGATATTAACAGCATTAGTATAACCTTGAGCTTCTAAACACACACCTTGATAAGGCTTAAAAACACCACTGAGCCAATAACCTGTATATAACTGCACTGCAAGTTGATCAGTATAAAATGACATTTTAACGCCATTATTTTTTGACGTTAATGTCGCGTTCACTATTGATATATCGGCATCATCTAAAACATAGCAGTAGTCAAAACCTTTCATGTTTTTTAAATTAACATCAGTGGTGTTACTTTGTCTGTCACCGATATTTGTGACATGTCTTAAGTCAAAATCAGATTGTTCTACCGGTAAAATATTACCGCTTGGTACGCTATCTTGTTTCAATTCAAGAAAATTTGAAGCTAATAGTTGTAAGTCTAACGATTCACAGCTTTCATCACCCAAATTAAAATACGCATGATTGGTAATATTGATAGGTGTTGCCGCATCTGAAATGGCAAAGTACTCTATTTCTAAGGCATTTTTTTCAGTCAAATGGTAACTAACTTGTAGTTTTAGGTTACCCGGAAACCCTTGGTCGCCATCTTGAGACTCCAGTGATAAAACAACTTTTGTATCTGTTGAAGATTCAATATTCCAGAATCGGTAAGCAAAGTTATCTACTCCACCATGTAGCGTGTTGTTATTTTCATTTTGTGTCACTTGGTAGCTAACACCATTTAACTCAAACTTGCCACCGTCAATTCTATTACAAACTCTTCCACAAGTTGCTCCTAAATAGAAACTATCTGTAAGATATTCTTCAGCCGTTGCATAACCAACAACCATCTCCGTGGCTTTTCCTTGGATGGGAAATAATATTGATTTTATCCGTGCGCCAAAATTAATAACTTCAACATACATACCTTTTTTATTTTGTAATAGTATTGATTGTAACTGGGTCATTAAGCGTTATATCCGTTAGGGTTATTTGACTGCCAACGCCATGTATCTTCCATCATATCTTGCATAGTTTTATGGGCTTGCCAGTTAAGTTTGGTTGCGGCTTTGTCAGCATTCGCCCAAAAAGCATCTAAATCACCGTCACGTCTTGGTACAAATTTAAACGGTACTTTAACATTGGTATATTGCTCAAAGCTTTTAACTATTTTTAAAACGGAATATGGCGTACCCGTACCTAAGTTAAATGCTTCACACAAACTATTTTCTTGGTTTACTAACCAATTTAGGGCGGCAACATGACCTTGTGCTAAATCAGTCACATGGATGTAATCACGCTCACAAGTACCATCTTCTGTTGCATAGTCATTACCAAATATAGATAATTCAGCCCTTTTCCCTACCGCAACTTGAGCTACAAATGGCATTAAATTATTCGGAATACCATTAGGATCTTCACCAATTTGACCGCTTTTATCTGCGCCAATAGGGTTAAAGTAACGTAAGTTAGCGACTTTAAAATTGCTATTACTGCGAACAACATCCGCTAAAATTCGCTCAACCATCAATTTAGTTTGTCCGTAAGGACTCGTTGGACAGCCAAGTGATTGGGTTTCAATGTAGGGTGGTTTTGCACCTTCACCGTAAACCGTAGCTGATGAACTAAAAACTAAGTTATTAACGTTAAACTTTTCCATAACTTCTACTAAGGCTACCGTACCCTGAACATTGTTATGGTAATAACTTAATGGTTTATTTACTGATTCACCAACGGCTTTATGACCAGCGAAATGAATAACAGAGGTGAACGTGAACTGTGAGAAGATTGTGCTTAATAAATCCTGATCTAATATACTGCCTTCAAAGAAAGTCACTGTTTTCCCTGAAAGGGTTTCGACACGATTTAAAGACTCTTTAGATGAGTTACTCAAGTCGTCTATTACAACAACGTTTTCACCTAACTTAAGTAATTCTAAAACGGTATGGCTTCCAATATAACCTGCCCCACCTGTAACTAATATATGATTCATTATATTACCTCTATGTCAGTAATTACTGAAACACCATCTGCTGCTGTGGTGATAAATATAGATTCTTTTATGCCTGTTTGTTTTTCATATTTTGCAGTAATAACATCTATAACAGTGTCGACTAAATCATTCGCAACAAAAGCAACAATACAACCACCAAAACCACCGCCCGTCATACGAACACCACCACGCTCTCCGATAACATCACCGATAATTTTCACAAGGTAATCAATTTCAGAGGTAGTGATTTCAAATAAGTCTCGCATCGATGCATGGCTTTCTGCCATCAAACGGCTGATAGTTTTAATATCATTTGCTTTAAATGCGTCCATGGCGTCTAGGGTACGCTGATTCTCATATAATACATGTTCTGTTCTATTAGCAACCACGGTATCTAAGTCACTTTTTTGTGCCTCAAATTCAGTAATAGTTACGTCGCGTAATTTTGTTTTACCAAAAAATTCTGCGCCACTTTCACATTGTTGACGTCGGGTATTGTATTCGCTATCCACTAAACCGCGTTTAACATTTGAGTTGATGATAACAATGGTCATCGCATCAGAAAGCGGTACATGAGTTAAGTCTAAGCTTCTACAGTCAATGCCTAGTGCTTGGTTATCTTTACCGCAAGCGGAGGCAAGTTGATCCATAATGCCACAAGCACAACCAACAAAGTTATTTTCTGCTGCTTGTGATATTTGCGCTAATTCAACAGTCGAAAGGCCTAAATCGCATAATTGATTAAAGGTTGCTGCAATACCTACTTCTAATGAAGCTGAAGAGCTTAAACCTGCACCTTGTGGCACATTACCACCAATAGCAATATCACAACCCGCTAATGTAAAGCCTCGTTTTTTAAGCTCATCAATAACACCACGAATATAGTTACTCCAAAACTGCGAATCATTGAAAGCAATACTGTCATTCAAATCAAAGCTATCAACTTCTTCATTACAATCAATCGCAAATACCTTTACCACTGAATCGGTACGCGGCGATACACAAACAACAGTTGAAAAATCAATGGCACAGGGTAATACAAAACCATCATTGTAATCGGTATGCTCACCAATAAGGTTAACTCGCCCTGGCGCATTAACAATAAAAGCAGGACTTTTACTATAATGATTTAAAAATTTCGTTTTTACTTTTTTAATAATATCCATGATCAATCCTAGCTATTCTTATAATGAGTACCTGGTAAGTCTCTTAATCTCTGAGCTGCTTGCTCAGGGGTAATATCTCGTTGCGCTTCAGCCATCATTTCATAACCTACCATGAACTTTTTCACTGTGGCCGAACGCAATAAAGGCGGGAAGAAGTGTGCATGTAGCGTCCATTCTTCATGAGCTTTACCGTCAAACGGAGCTCCATGCCACCCCATTGAATATGGAAACGAACATTTAAATAAATTGTCATAACAAATGGTAATTTGTCGTAATATATCAGCCAGTGTTATTTGTTGTTCTGATGTTAAGTCCGTCATTCGTTGTATATTAAAACGTGGTAATACTAAGGTTTCAAATGGCCATGCAGCCCAATAAGGAGCAACAACAACCCAGTCATCATTTTTAACAACAACGCGTTCACCACTAGCCAGTTCTTTCGCTGCATAATCAGCAAGTAAATTAGACCCAAATTTTTGGGCATACTCACCAAATGCTTTTTGTTTCTTTTCTGCTAATGTAGGCAATTGATTTTGCGCCCAAATCTGCCCATGAGGATGTGGATTTGAACACCCCATTACCGCACCTTTATTTTCAAATACCTGAACCCAACGATAAGACTTAGACAACTCTTTACATTCATCTTTCCAAGTTTTTACAACTTCAGTGACTTCACTTAACGATAACTCTGGTAATGAACGACCATGATCAGGAGAGAAACAAATAACGCGGCTGATACCTTGCTCAGACACTAATCGAAATAACGGATCATTACTTTCAAAACTTGGTGTTTCTTTATTTAATGCTGCAAAATCATTAGTAAAAACAAATGTACCTGTATATTCAGGATTTACTTCACCATTAATGCGGGTATTACCTTTACATAAAAAGCAGCTTTTATCGTACGCCGGCTTTACCGACTCATCAGCAACTTCTTCTTGCCCTTGCCAAGGACGCTTTGCTCTATGAGGTGATACTAGAACCCATTCTTGAGTTAATGGATTAAAACGGCGATGAGGATGTTCTGTAGGATCAAATACATTGGTCATAATGTTCTACTTAAATTGGCTATTAATTTGAGTTCATTCAAAGCATTTCTGTTTACTTTAACAGTTAATAATTTACAATTATTTTTCAATTGTAAACAACGCTGAATAAACCATGAGTTATTCGCTTGAATAGCTTTATAAAGCACCAAACAATTCGGTGCTGCTAATTTTCATTACGCTCAGTTAATGCTGCTAACTAGAAGCGGTTAATTAGAGTTTTGGAAAGTACCGGCATCTAATATCTGACGTTTAATTTCAAATTTGCAGATGTAATTCCAGTTCCAACTCTTATCATACTTATGACAAAGCCCCCAAGAAAGTCCTGGCTCTTTAAGTTCTTCAGCATTAGTGTCCCTAAATAAACCAATCGCTTCCGGCGCGCCTTTAATATGCGCTTTAATGTCAAAGTTCTCACCATCTTGAGCAAACTGAACAGTGTTTTTTTCTGGGCCATCAGTGGTTAATAAACTGGCAACACCGCCTTGATAGTTCCATACAACTACTTCATGACCACTATTAGAAATCGGATTCAATTCTGACTTTACATAAGGCCCTTCAATGTTGTCAGCAATAGCAACACCGTGCTTTATTTCACGACCGCCGAAGTTCATTTCTTCTCCCATGGTTTCACCTTTATAATAAAGATAGAACTTTTCATTAAAGAAGATTAAACATGGATCGTGTACTTTATGACTATCAAAACTGCCTTTTTCTTTCACTAAAAAGCGACTATCCACTTCGCCATCCCAAACGCCATCTTGACTTGGACTTAAAATTGGCTTGGTTGATTTAATCCACGGCCCATAAGGCGACTTAGCGCTCGCTAAAGCAACTTGTTCAATTTGTCTATTGGTATATGGGTATTGAACCGTTTGGTACACTAGGTAAAACATATCTTTATGTTGTAATACTTCAGGTGTAAATACAGCTCTATCGTCAAATTCACCTGCAGCGCCTCGTGAAATGGCAACCCCTTGCTCTTTCCAAGTGATTGTGTCTGAAGATGTTGCGTGCCACACTTCGGTTAAATCCCACGGAAATACTTTATCATTTGGGTTATCAGAGCCAAAACCTACGGTTTCGTCTTGCCCTTTGGTATACCAACAGTGGTATAAATCACCAACTTTAATGACGGATGTAGGGTCTCGACGGATAATGCCTTCTTCAAAAGCAAAGTCACCTTTTAGATCAGTAACATTGAACTCAATCATCCAACTTGAATCTTTTTCATCGTATCCACGCTCTATAGCGCGTTTACTTGCTAAGCTTAATTTTTTATTACTCATATTTTTAAACCTTAATTATCTGGTTGTTAGCAATACTATAAATGGTTAGTTACCGTGATTAGCTATGTTAACAGTTACAGTATTCGCTACTTTAATAACTGCTATATTAGTTACGGGTTAACTAGGTTGTTAGCTACACTGCTAGTTAATCACACTGTTGTATAATGCTGTCGGCATAATCGCGCCGCGATGCTGTACCACTTGCCCAGCAACTTTTGTGGCTTGCATTAAAGCAGACTCAATATTATGGTTAATGATTCTTTGTGATAAATAAGTTCCTGCAAATGAATCGCCTGCAGCGGTAGAGTCAACTTGCACAGGTGCCGCTTTAAAAGGTACATGGGTTGATAACTTACCGTCATAATAAGCAAAAACGCCCTCTACACCACACTTAACAACCACTTCTTTAATCTTAAAAGCCTGACAATAGGCTGCAATTTGGGCATGACCGCTATGGTCAAATATTGCTTGGTGATCTTCTTCACCTGGCAGCACAATATCACTAACACTGTAGGCTTTTTCTAACCAATAAATAGCATGTGCTTTATTGTCCCACATAGCGGATCTATAATTTGGATCAAATGCAATACGGGTACCTTTTGCTTTTAAACCTTTTATGAACTCAATTAACTTGGCTTTATCCTCTTCTGATAATATAGCCAATGAGATCCCACTAAAAAATGCGCAATCAAGTTCAGGGCATGAATCCAGTAATTCATTAATTGATTTAATAGCCATCATGTTTGATGCAGCAGAATTTTTACGCCAATAACTGAAGCTTCTTTCACCTGAAGTATCTGTTGCAATGGCATATATTCCTATAGTGTCTTTGTCTGATTTCAACGTAAAATCAGAAGAAACCCCTTCTTTTTGCCACTGAGACTCCATGACACTGCTAATATCATCGTTACCTATCGCAGTAAATATTAACGCATCCAATTCGGGATCATTACGCTTTGCGTAAACTAACGCGTTATAAGTGTCGCCTGCAAACGAACGTTGATAGGTGTTTTCTTCCAACCGAGTTAACTCCATCATACACTCGCCAATTGCTAGTAATGCGGCCATATATAGTTTCTCATTATTAGGGTCAATTAATCTTTTAGAGCTTTCTGCTCATAGTAATTCATCATAACCTAACACATAACAATTGTTAACAATTAATTATATCCAATTTTAATTAGGTTATACTCTTAATATCCATAAAGGTTACTATTATGATTATAAAATTTAAGAATTATCTTGTAAGATCAACTCTCTTGATAATAAATAAAAAAATACTTAATAAATATTAGGGTCTGTTGATCACTCAACATAATGTCAGAGTCAAAACATCCTTTCTGTTGCTTCTTTCAAAAATAAAAGCCTAAAAATAATGTACGGTCGCAATTGGCGAGTTGAGCCCAAATTACCGTATGACGAAATATGAGCCTTGCAAAAAATTAACCTTGCACATTTTAAAATAAGCAAGTTATTCCCTCTAATAATCGCACTAATATATAGTTATCACGCTTCAACGTGCTGAAATCTGCATCTTGAGGTGTGATGTATATAATAACGTGACAGTACAAAACAGTAAGTATTACTATGTGCGCATTGCTTACTGCTTGCTTATTGGTAATTGTTTATTGTTTACAAAGTAACTTTTGTATGTGATAGTTTAATTAATTTTTTTTACATTGAGTCAACACTATGAATAAAATTAATCACAAATTAAAAGTTGCTTGCTCTGTTTTAACCCTCTCGTTACTTACAGCTTGTGGTAGTTCATCAAGCCCAACGCCAACTCCAACTCCGACGCCAACTCCAACTCCGACGCCAACTCCGGTCGTTATTGACGTCAATGAAGCCGATCCCAACTTCCCTAGTTTTGTTTCTTTTAATGATACAACACCTGAAAATAAGGCATGGGAAAAAATTACAGCGTTATCCGATGAGTTTGATAGATGGGATGAGACAAAATGGTTTAAACCTCTGTGGAACTATGGTGACACACCGGTATACATGAGAAGTGAAAATGCAGGTGTCAGTGATGGAAATTTATGGATTCAAGCTACTTTAAATAACGCTAGAGGAGAACAGTGGTTTGAAACATCGCGTGTACAATCAAAAGCTCAGGTCAAATTTCCAATGTATACCGAAAGCCGTATTAAAGTAGCACATATCTCAGCTTATAATACTTTTTGGTTAAATAACGGAGATATAAACAATCGTGATGAAATTGATATTATTGAAAACAATTCCAAGCCATCATACACAGGTGCTAAATACGATAACTATCCATATGAAATGCATTCTCAGTATTTTATTGTTAAAGATGGCCATACTGAACGTGAAGGAGACGATAACCCGTCAGATAGCCGAGATTTATCCGACGGCAATACACTTAAAGGTGTGCCTTGGAATGAACAATATCATGTGTTTGGTGCTTGGTGGAAAGATGAACATACAGTACAGTTTTACCTAAACGGTGAACCTGTTAACAGTGTGGTTTCAACACAAGCTTTTACCTTAGAGCAAAATATTATTTGGGATTTGTGGACACAAGATTCTTCATGGGTGGGAGGGCTACCTGAGAAAAATGATTTACTTGATAATACCCAAAACACAATGAAAATTGATTGGGTAAGAACTTGGAAGTTAGTGAATAAAGCTGCCAATTGATCAATTAAAAAACATCAATAAATTAGCTTGAAATCATTAATTTAATACCGGTTTATAGCTAGTTTATAACAAGTGGATAACAAACACTCACTTTTTTAATTTTAAAAAAGCTACATTAAATATGTCATTCCCGCCAAAACAACGCGGGAATGCATACCTTGAATATCTAACCTAACGTCTAAACCCTAATACTTCAAACCAATAATGTTTCTGACTTTATCTAATAATTGAATAAGCTCATGGCTCATATCAAAACTCATTATTGGGCTTTCAGTTTTTCCCTGGCGTAACAGCTCATTAAAGTGACTTATCTCAAAATTATAACCGTGGGTGTTACAGTCAAATTCTATTGATTCTTCATTGTTAGCTGTAATTAAGGTAACACTAGTTGGCTGATGAAAACCGCTATTTATTTTAATTATGCCGCGCTCACAATGGAAAATGGCTTCACAAGGTGTCGCTTCTAGTAGGCTTGATTTTAAAGTAGCTTTGGCATCCTTATAAGTGAATTGCATCGTGCAAGATGAATCTGCGCCATTATCAAAGTAGGTTGCTTCTGCACTTATGTCATCAGGTACACCTAAGGTTGAAAGCGCTGCAAAGATAGGGTAAATGCCAATATCTAACAGGCTGCCGCCACCTAATGATTTATTAAATAATCGGGAGTCGTCATCGAAAGGTTTTACAAAGCCAAAGTCGGCTTCGATACTCAGTAATTTACCATAAGTGTTGCTTTTTAATTCAGTTAAGACAAAGTTATAATGGGGTAAAAAGTAAGTCCACATCGCTTCCATTAGTAGCGTGTTATGGGCACTTGCTATAGCAATCATACTATTTACTTCAGCATTAGTCATAGCAAAAGGTTTTTCACATAACACTGCTATATTTTTCTCTAAACATAATTTTGTATTTTCTTTATGCATTACATGAGGGGTTGCTATGTAAATTGCGTCAATATTTTCATCATTTACTAATGCTTCATAGCTACTATAAGCTTTGCTTGCGTGGTATTGTGCGGCAAAATGATCGGCTTTTGATTGAGACCTTGATGCGACGGCATATAACTCAGCATCTTCAACTGTTAACAAGTCAGCTGCAAATTTATTGGCTATATTACCTAGACCAATAATTCCCCAGCGTATCTTTCTATCTGTCAGTGATTTCATTTAATTAGCTCCATAAGATAATGCACTTTTATGCTTGATAGTGTAATCCTTATATAAAAATATAGAAGATTAGTTTTAACTTGTCTCATTAGTTGATAGATCAATGAAGTGACTTCTCACCGACCTTCGGGCGATGCTTCTTTTTTCTTAGGCCGCTACTCGATAGTATCGAGATTGACGCAAGCCTCCATAAGCAGTAACGACTTATCCAGCCGCTTTTAAATCCAATATCCCCTTATCACGAATATTAAGGACGGCATTAGCATCCCTATCTATGTCCACAGCGTCACACGAAGGACAGTCATATCGTCGGACCGATAGAGGCATATTATTTTAAGTAAGCCAACAGGCTCACTTTTGAAGTTTTAAATTTGTTGATTGGCGGCGATAGCTTGCTCGGCAATAATACGACATCGTTCATAATAAGCCCGGCCAGCTTCGGTAAGATTAATTGTTCGTGTTGAACAATTAAGTAACTTTACGTCGAATTGTGCTTCAATTTTTTAAGTAGTAACTTATCACCGCGCAAGAAAACCCCATATATTTTGCCGCAGTACTTAAGCTACCTTTAGGTTCATTTAAAACGAACTTACTCATTATTGCTCGCTTTTTAGATAGAATAACTAGCTCTGGATGAAGTAAGTAAAGCTCGCGCCGCGATTTAATCCGTTTTAAATTTAATATATTTTAACCCAGAAAGACCAACAACCCTAGATAAACAACATTCAAGTTTAGTATCATGCGATGAAACGTTAATTCATCTCTTAATATAGTGACTCACTTTTTTAACACTACATTTTTAACATACTTTTTAAAATATATAAGGTTTACCCAACAATATGATTGATTGCTTACTGTTTGATAATGACGGAACTTTGGTAGATAGCGAATATTTATGCAACAAGGCTATTGCCATTAAATTTAAAGAATTTGGGATAGACTTATCTATTGAGCGATTAGTAATAGACTACAGAGGTAAAGAGTTAGCCATTATATTTGCTGAATTGGCATCAATTCATAAAGTTGAGCTGCCTCCTTTATTTACTACTGAATATAGGGCATTAGTTACCGATTTATTTAACTCAGAGCTAAAGCCCATTGCAGGGGTAGTTGAAGCGCTTGAGTCATTAGACCTTCCCAAGGCAATAGTATCTAACGCTCCCAGAGAGAAAATTATATTATCACTAGATATTTGCGGCTTGAGAAAATATTTTGGTGATAATATCTATAGTGCTTATGATAATAATATATTTAAGCCAGATCCTGCCTTATATCTGCATGCGGCAACTGACATGGGATTTTTGCCCAAACAATGTGCCGTTATTGAAGATAGCTTACTGGGGGTTGAAGCTGGAATTAACGCCGACATGAAAACATTTTTTTTTAATAGTCATAATGAAGATTGTCCATTTCCGGCTGCCATCAACTTTACTTCGATGAAAAGCTTACCTGACCTTATTAATAAATAGTGTCAGTCCGTTAGCAACTGATACTCTAGTAAAATAAAAATCCGAACTGAGATAGTTCGGATTTTTTTATTTATCAGTAGTTTCAATAAGTATCAATAACATCACACCCAAGAAATTTAACCAAAACAGTTTATATAATAACCTTGTGACTATTCTTCAGTGACCTTAATTATCTCGGTGTTACTTATAACGTTTGCCGACTTAGCAAATATCGTGATTTCACCTATATCTTTTCCTTGTAAAATAAGTAACGCTTGTCCTTTTGAGGTTGTTATACGGTTTGATTGAAACGTTTGTACATTATCAGAGGCACCATTATCAACACCTAAAACCTTAGCAGGACCTTTAACGACAAACTCAATATCAGCATCTAAAAATGTAATTGGATTTTGTTTATCATCAACTAATTGTACAACTAAATGTACAACGTCATTATAATTTGTCGTAATTTGCGACTTATCAATAGTTAAATCAATACCGTTAAATACGCCCGCTGTACGCAAAGTATCTTCCGCTTTACAGTCGCCTACACCTTTCACCATTAAATCACCCGCTTGGTATGCAACTGACCATTTCAAAATATGATCAGGTGCATCTTTCAGGTACGCAATACCTTGCGACTTATTATTTACAAAAAGCTCCGCAGCGCTACAATTTGTATAAGCTTCAACAGCAATTAAATCGTTATCTTGGTATTGCCAGTAGTTATTTACAGCGTGCCAAAACCAAATATAGGTTTTCCACGCATCAGGGTTGCGTGCCATAATATTATTATCAACCACTTTATAAGGTGACTTTTCCATGAGTTGTGTTGTTAAATAAATAGTAGGCTGATCATTCCATAATGACTTCATCATATGATATGACGGTTTTTCAAACCCGGCTAAATCTAACATGCCACTTGCTGTTGCTTTAACAGGCCATTTATTGTGACTTTCACCCATATAATCAATACCTGTCCATAAAAAAGTACCGCCTATAAAATCGCGTTCTTTAACAGCTTTCCATTCATGCCATTGCACAACATTTTCATGGCCCATAATCATTTTATCGGGAAATAAGCGATGTCCGTAATCATAAATAACACGGCGATAACTGTAACCAATAACATCAAGCGCATCTGTATATCCGGTGATATGACTTACCGATGGTAAAATTAAATTTGCCGTCACTGGGCGGGTTAAATCTAACTCTTTCACCCAGCCAGATAACTCTTTGGCCGTTTTAGCTAAAACATATTCACCTTCTTCACTTTCATGAAAGCGTTTAACTATTTCTTCAGGGCTAATAAATGGTGGATTAAAAAAGTAATTACCATTAGCGTTCATATCAAAATAACCTGTCGCTTGAGGATAACGAGGGTATGTCCACTCAATTTCGTTACCTATGCTCCACATTATGATTGATGGATGATTACGATCACGTTTAACCGAAGCGACGAGATCTTTTTTGCCATCTTTTTGAAAGTATTCTGTATAACCTCGACTAATATAGTCTTCATGTCTTTCTTGTTGATTTAAACGCTTATCTTTAGGGTTGTCATATTCATCGAATATTTCTGCTTGAACCAAAAAGCCCATTTCATCACACAAATCCAAAAATGCTGCTGATGCTGGGTTATGCGCAGTACGAATAGCATTTACCCCAGCATCTTTTAGTGTTTCTAAACGGCGTCGCCAAACATCATTAGGCACTGCTGCGCCAACTAAACCAGCATCATGATGTAAATTCACACCTTTAATTTTTAAAGATTTTCCATTTAAATAAAATCCAGTATTTGCATCAAACTTAATCTCACGGATACCAAAAGGGGTAATATATTCATCAACTACTTTACCTGAGGTTAATTCGCTTAGCTTACTAACTGCTTTATATAGGTAAGGTGAATCAATATCCCATTTATTAGGCGACTTCACTATTAATTGCTGTGTTAATACTTGGTTTGAATTTTTTTCAAGTACCGAGGCACTATCAATTGTTGCAACAATTTCTCCAACAGCATCCACAATGTGTGTTGTTAATGTAAAATCACGTGAGATAGCTGCGTCATTATTTATCTCAATAGCAATATCAACAGTCGCTTGAGTATTTGATATTTCAGGAGTCGTAACATAAGTTCCCCATACTGGAATATAAAGCGAATTGGTTGAGATAAAACTGACATCGCGATATATACCAGAGCCTGTATACCAACGACTATCAATATAGCGTGAACGGTCGACACGAACCGCGATGACATTCTCTTGCCCTGCTGGGGTTAAAACATTGGTAACATCAAAATAAAAAGGAGAATAACCGTAATGCTGTTCACCTAATGATTTGCCATTAATCCAAATTTCAGCATTATTATAAATACCATCAAAATGAATAAAGTGTTTTTGTTGATCTGTCACGGGAGTCGTAAAGTGTTTTCTATACCAAGCAACCCCAGCAGGTAAATAGCCTGTAGCGCCACCCGCATTCTCTTGGGTAAACGCAAATTCAACACTCCAATCATGTGGAACGTCAACATTACGCCAAGCGCTATCTTTATAACCAAATTGATTAAACGACTCATCATCATCAAGGTTGAATAACCAGCCTTGATTGAAGTTATTTTCCACACGACTTACTTTACTGGCACTACTGATTCCATAAAACGAACTTGGCAAAGTAGATGAATTAGTTGTAACTTTATCGTCACCTATGGTGTTACAGCCATTTAAAAAGCCAACCAAAATAAATAGTGGGATAATTTTGCTTAACAGTATTTTCATAGGGCTATTTTTAAATAATTTTTTTTTAAAACGTTGAGTTAAAATACGTTTACTATTGTCCATGTTGCTCATATTTTTCTACTTCTTATTAATGGATATGAAGACATAGTATACAATTTACAATTAACCATCCATGATATTTGACAATTAAAGTTATTTCTTTACACAAAAAAATGTGCTATTCAATATTAAATTAATGTATTAAGTCAATGTAAAGTATTAAAAAGTTAAAATAAGGTTATCGTTCTTAAGCCAATAAAACTGATAACAAAGCCGCATGCTATAGCACATCATCAAATATTTTTGCGAATACTCTTAAGAAAGTAGCTACATAAATCATTAAAACAAAAAATACTATTGTCAACAATATACTGTTAACATAAAATGGTCATCTTATGAACATTTGAGGTATTAACGTGATAACAAAATTTAAAAAAAATAAGTTAACTAATTCATTATTAATTATTCCATTGGTATTAAGTGGCGTTGTAAGCTGCGGGGGTAGCTCTGACTCCAATAACGCATCTCCAGACAACCCAGATGTTATAACTCCCCCTACAACTCCAGAAGTAGATACTACACCAGATGTTTTCACCTTTGCAGCCGTTAGTGATACACAGTTAAATACCATAGTTACTTCTAATGAAATAACTATTGCTGGCATTAATTCAGCGACAAATATTAGCATTACAAGCGGTGAATATTCAGTTAACAGTGGTGATTACACATCTGCCGCTGGTACTGTTAACGATGGCGATAAGGTTAAAATTAGAGTTACTAGCTCATTATTAGACTTAACAACAACCAGTGCAAAATTAACTGTTGGTGGCGTAGCTTCAACTTTCACTATTACGACTCAAAGTACAAGCTCAGTTGCAGGCATTCAGGTAGATATAAATTTTAATACCAAACATAGTGTTGGTGGAATTGACACTTTCGATCGTCAAAAGTTTATTACTATTCACGCCTCTCCACTTGAAAATGACTGGGGTGAAAATGATAGTTTTTCACAAAATGCCGCGAATAAAGATCCCGATTTAATGGTTAACTTTATGACGGATAACGACGTTTATTTTGGTCGTGATACAGGCTCAATTGGTTGGGCACTGAAAAATTTAACAGAAGATACTACCAAACCGGGTTTTATTGACGAAGCATCAATTCCCGCTGCCGCAAACAGCATAAAATGGGCATACGGTACAAGCACCGCTAAAAAAAGTAGTGACGCACGTTTACCACAAATTAAAGCCCGAAGCCTTGATATGATTGAAGGTGGTCAGCAATTTCCTTACTGGTCTGAAAATGCAGATCATTCTAATATTAATCCTTACCCTGCCTCAACGCCATGGAAGTTCTCGCAAACAGATACCGCAGCTGAACCTTTTGGTACAGCTACAGGGCATTATTTCGGACAATACCTGTCTAACTTTTTTAGAGATAACGATACTGAAGATTGGAAACCTAAACCTAAGTATTTTGAAATAATGAATGAACCATTATTTGAGTTAACAACAATTCGTAATCCCGGTGATAGTGATTATGTTACCCCAAAAAAAGTGTTTGATTTTCATAGTACTACCGCAAAAGAAATTCGAAAAGTTGCTAAAAATGATGACATTGCTGTAGGTGGTTACACTGTAGCTTTTCCTGACTTTGATAAAGATAACTTCCAACGCTGGCATGATAGAGATAAGCTGTTTATTGATAGCATAGGTGCAGAAATGGACTTTTATTCAATCCATTTATATGACTTTCCTTGCCATAATAATGCTGAAAAGTATCGTTCAGGTAGTAATATGGAAGCAACTATGGATATGATGGAAAATTACAGCCATATCGCTGTTGGTGAAATGAAGCCCTATGTTATTTCTGAATACGGTGCCGCAAATCATTGTGAAAGAAGTGTTGGCTGGACCGATAAAAAAGATACGTTAGTACTTAGAGCTACTAACAAAATGTTAATGAGCTTCTTAGAACGTCCAAACACTATTGCTAAAACTATTCCATTTATTGTAGTTAAAGCTGAATGGGGCAGAACAACTCAAAATGGTGAATCAATTCCATACGGCCCTCGTTTAATGGTGCAAGAATTTGAGCGTACCGGTGTAACTAGCCAAACTGATTGGGTATATTCTAATTTAGTATTGTTTTACAACTTATGGTCTGAAATTAATGGAACAAGAATTGACACTTGGTCATCTAATTTAGATATTCAGGTTGATGCCTATGTTGATGGAAGTGACGCTTTTATTATTTTAAATAATTTAGAATTTGATGAATCTGAAGTTAATCTAAATGCGCTAGGCCTTGATACTGCAAATATTACCGCGGTAAATATTAAGCACTTAAAAACTGACGGTTGGGTATCAAAAATTGATAAAACAAACCCAGACACTTTACCTGAAGCAATAACGATTGATGGTGAAGGCACTATCGTAATGAAAGTTACTTACAACAGTGATATTGCTATTGATAACACCAGTAACGAAGTTAAGTATTATTCTAATGACTTTAAACAAGCCATTGACGCCAATACTGCTATTACTTTCAACATTAATGATGTGGTAGTAGGCGCTAACGGTGAAGCAACATTACGCTTAGGTATAGGCCGTGAACATGGTAAGTCTTTACAACCGATTGTGAAGGTTAACTCTACTCAAGTTGCTGTTCCTAGTAACTTCAGAGGCTATGACCAAAAGCAAGGTGATGCGATGAAAGGGCGAGATAACTTCTTTGGTGTGATTGAAATACCATTACCACTTACCGCACTTGAATCTAGTAATATAATAACGGTTGAGTTCCCTGACACCGGCGGTTTTATTACAACAACTTCGTTACAGGTTTTTACAAGCAGTACGCCATTAACGCGAAGCAAGTAATGACTCGTTAGTTACAATATTTTTACCGGGGCTATAATTGACATGTTATTTTTAAATAGACTTAAGATTCAAACACGTATTGTAATTTTGGTGCTAATTCCGCTAATTTTTACACTTTTTTTGTCAATCGAAAGACTTGAGAAAGCATTTACTGAACAAGCTAATATAAATCAGTTAGACGTTGTACTAAATTATTCTGAGGTAACAGCCCCATTAGCAGCAAACATTATAAAAGAAGCATTTTATTCTCGTTTATATATTGATGCGGTACCAGAAAAAAACATTGCTGGTAAACCTATGAACACCAACAAGTATTTAAATGAGATGAAAAAAGCACGAGCTAGCGCTTTATTCAGTCAAGATAAGTATTTAAATTTTGTTAATAACAATAAAGCATCTATTTCAAAATTTAAAATTCTTAATGAACATATCGATATTATTCGCGAACTAATCGATAAATTTCAATATGTTCGTAAAGCAGCTGATGAGAAATCCCACCTATCTAAAAATTACACAACAGAATTTGGCCACGAGCTACATACGATGTGGGAAATGGAAGTCTTAATTAAGCGCTTAGTACTTTCACTTAATGAGATTGTTGTGATCTCAATGCAAAACCCTAAATTAGGTAGGTTATCAAGTGCTTATTATAATTTATTAGCCGCTAATACAGAATATTCTTTTCATAATAGTTTTATCTACTTAGCAATATACAATGCTAGGGATGTTTACACTCACACTAAAATCTATAGTAGCTTCACTAAAGCTCAAAGTTACTTAGATACCTTTTTAAGCTTTGCTGATAAAAAAACGGTCAAAGCTTATAATGAAATGAGAGCTAATAAATACTTTCAGGTGGCTGACAAAATCGCTTTGCAAGCGCGTGAAGGCATATATGAGAACTTAAATAAGCCTTTACAGGTTGACGCAAGCATAGATTGGGATCATACAACGGCTGAAATTTTCGATCTTTATCAAGAAACAATGAGTGTTGCATTAAAACAACTTATTGATACAAAAGATGCGCTCATAGATGATGCTAACCAAAGGGTAATAGAAACGTTAATATTGATGACTTTGGCGCTTATTATCATTGCAGTTATTTCATACTTGATTGGTCACAGTATTACCAATCAATTAAAATATATGGTTGGTTCTTTTAAGCTGCTAACCAAAAGTAAAGACATGTCAATAAAACTTAACGCTGACGGTAAAGATGAACTATCAGAATTAAGTGCTGCTTTTAATAGCTTGCTCGAAAGCTTTAATGCGACCCTTGGCTATGTAAAAAATGAAGCCACTGTTATTAACAAAACAACGAGTGAAGTTTCCAATGCAATGAATGAATCGTTAGTGCTTTCTGACAGACAACTACAAGCAACTGACAGTATTTCAGTTGCTATTAATCAAATGACTTCAACCATTGAAGAAGTTTCTCACATGGCACTACAAACATCTAATGCAGTTCAGAAAGCTTATAACATTTCGGTAAAAAGCGCAGACAATGCAGCATTAAGTCGTAAAATGATGGAAAAATTAACGTTAGAGTTAGGCAATACAAGCCAGGTCGTTAATTCATTAAATCAAGAAACAAGCCTTATTGGTAATGTGCTAAATGTAATACAAGGAATTGCAGAACAAACCAACTTATTAGCTTTAAATGCCGCTATTGAAGCAGCAAGAGCTGGCGATATGGGCAGAGGCTTTGCCGTTGTAGCTGATGAAGTAAGAAATTTAGCAGGTCGAACTCAAGAGTCTACAGAGCAAATTCGCCAGCAAATAGAAGCACTTCAAAAAGGCGCTGATGATGCGACTTCTAAAATGGATAACTTGCAATCAGAAGGCACTAAATCTGTAGATGTTGTTATTGAAGGCGCTGAAGCGATGACTATTATGAAAACTGAGTTAGACAACATTATGCAAATGGCTGAACAAATTGCCACTGCGGCAGAGCAACAAACAAATGTGTCAAACGAAATTAATGAGCGCATACATGCCATAAAAGAAGATGCTGATAAAATCACGTCAAAAACAACCGATACTGCCTCTTCCGCTGAAGGGTTGAAAGAAACGGGTGGGCGCTTAAATGTTTATATAAGCGAGTTCAAAATAAACAAAAACTCAACAACTCATTAATAATAAACCTGAATCTTATTTAAGAAAAATTGAACTAATTGTCTGTTCCGTGATCAGATCTTTCGACCAAGAAACATTTAATCACACGAGGAACAGGCATGAAGAATTTAGTTGAATTGTATTGCGATGTCGATGAATTTTGCAAAATATTTATCCCCCAATGGCAAAAACAATTACTCGAAGATGGAACAAGTAAGCGCCAACGAGCAGGACGAATGACCACGAGTGAAATCATGACAATTGTGGTTGGTTTTCACATGTCACATTATCGTGATTTTAGGTGGTGTTTAAAAATCTTTGTCATTTCGGTAAACTGGTAAAAACAGGAATGACACATGACAAATCAATTCAACTTCGAAGATGCTGTTAAAGCACTTCAATCAGGTAAAAAACTTAATGGTAAAGATGGTGTATTAACATCACTTATCAAACAATTAACTGAGTCAGTCCTCTAGGCTGAGCTTGAACAACACCTTTCTAATGAACAAGAGCCTAACCGTAAAAATGGCTCTAGCACTAAAACGGTTAAATCATCCGTTGGTAGTTTTGAGCCTCAACTCGTTAAGAAAAACCAAACCACGCTCAGTGATGAAATAGACTCAAAAATTCTACCCATGTTCAGTATGGGGATGAGTTGTCGGGATATTAATAAACATATTGAAGATATGTACGGTATGAACGTTGCCATAGGCACCATAAGCGCCATCACCGATAAACTAATTCCAGAGCTTAAAGCATGGCAACAGAGACCACTAGACAGTCATTACCCTATTGTTTGGCTTGATGCTATTCATTATAAAGTCAGAGAAGATGGGCGCTATATGGGTTTGCCAGCTTCGCTGGGCAAACAAAAAAATGCCACTTCAAATGAAGTGGCATTTTGCATTAATTATTAAAATCACTTATAAAGCTTATTTTGCAGAGTTACTTATAAGCGTTACTTTTGAAAATAGCTTATCAAAGTGTATATCAATTATATTTAACACATTATCTTACGGCGACACACGTGTAACAGATAGGTTATCTACGTAAACATCTAGCTCTAAGGTATTTGAAAAACCAGGTCTAAATACCTTATAACCGACAACATAGTTACCTACAGGTAAAGTATGAGTTGTACTTAAAGTTTGCCATACTCCACCTACATTTCTTTGCCATAGTTTATAAAGATCTGAGTTCTGCGGTGCGTCTGCCGGACGTATTGACGCCTCAATTACGTAATCCGTACCTGATGATAAGTTAGCGCCAAATACGTCAGAATCGAATTTATAGCTTCCTTCGCTAGTCACTTCAAACTCAACACTGGTTAACACAAAGTTTTGTTGCGCGCTGTTAGTATAAGAAAACTTAATACTTTGGGCGCCATCTTTAACCTGTTCATCGCTAAAAGTAACTAAGTTTGATAAGTCAGTCGCATAATCATCCACAGTATAAGCATACCAATCACTGATAGAGCCTCCTTCAGCATTTGCGCTGCCACAACCAAGTAAGTTATTAGCATCACAACCTGTCTCAACCTGAGCTGATCCCGCAACAATATTTAGTGGCCAAAGCCCCTTATCTATTGCTTTTCCGTCAACGGTTGTAAATTTAGCAAACAAGAAGTAGAAATTCCCTTCATCTAACTCTGAAGTTAATTTAACATTAGTTAAATCAAAAGTTACGGAAGCACTACCTGATTCTGTAGCGGCTACTGACGTATCGTCAGAGGTGATATCGTTAACAACACCCCATTCTGAGTTCATTTCTCGTAAAAAGAATTTCACCCCTGCTTCATTAACCACTTGCGTAGAACCAGCATGATAGTTAACAGCTACATCAAACACTTCATCAGTGTAGATGTCACCGGTGTACTTTCCTTCATCATCATAAGCAATTGATATAGTGGAGAACTCTTCAACGAAAATGTCAACAGTATCTGTAACCGTTTCGCTATTCTCACCGCTTATTACGCTAGCCGTAATGGTAGCATTGCCTACCGAAACATTAGACACTAAACCAGTTTCATCTACTGTAGCGATTGATTCATTGCTACTTGACCATATAACTTCTTGATTATCAGCATTACCTGGTTCAACATCTGCAGTTAACTGTGTTTGTTGGCCAACATAAAATGCTTCGTTTTCACCTGAGATAGTGACATCAGTAGCAAAAACAATTTCAAAATTACCCACTGTGATCACAACTTGCGCTGCCACACTATTATCTGCTATTGAGGTAGCGGTAATAATTACATCACCATCAATAACGCCTGTTACAACACCTTGTTCATTAACAGTGGCAATACTATTATCACTTGAAGTCCATTCTATACTCTCTACTGCGTTTAAAGGTGTAAATGCAGGGGTTAGTGTGAGACTTTCTTTTGGACGTACTTTAGCTGCCGCCATACCTAAATCGATAGCAACAGGCATTGGGCTACTCGCATCATCGGTGGTAATTATGCCATTTGCGCTAACACCCGTTAATATTACTGACTCTCCGTTGCGCCAGTTAACCTCTACAGAGGCAATGTTAATCGCCTGACCTAAGCCAAAGTGAACGGTATCAATAATTCCTGCTGAAAATACCTCACCAGCAGAAGCAACACGTTTTGTATATACTTTACCAGACTCTAACGTAACGATAATCTGAGCAGACATAGCATCGACGTTATGTAATGGGCTGTAGCCAACATCAACTAATAAATAATTATTATTGTTAACCGTTTCATTTTTCCATAAGTACCAATGCCCACCTTCTTCACTGCCGCTTAACATATCAACAGCGCCGTCTTTGTCGAAATCAAACGCTTGCCCCATATCGCCATGGCCGTTGTCATTAACATCCATTGCGCCATGCATGTGCGTGGTTATAAAGCTATCTTCGCCAGTATTAAGTAGTAGTAAATCAGTAATGCGCTCTTTCAAAAAGCCATAACGATATACAAAAAGGTCATTCCAACCATCATTGTTAAAGTCGCCATGCGTTACGCCCCAATGATCGCCGCCTTTTGGTAAATTCCATTCATCGCTTGCATCAACAAACTTATCACCTTGGTTAATTAATAGTATATCTTGACCATTACGGTTGTTTGGTACCCAATCAATGTTAACGTCCGTTAAATTATCTAGCGTAAATGAAACATTCCAGTAGATGTCTTGATCACGTACCCACTCAGCTTTCCATTGCCCATCACCGGTATGCCCAATATATAAACCATTAACAGATCTATCTTCAGGCCAACCTACAGCACTGGCTTGAGTAATGGTTAATGTTTCTTCTGCATTCAACATTTCAGCGGGTAATTGGTTAGTTTGAAAACCTTCAGCCTTAACAACGTGGCGGCCTTTTGCCGAACCTAAAAAGATAGGGTAATCACCATCCCATTGGCGATAAGTTAAACCGAGACCAGATAACGTAACGTCACCGTCTGCAGCAAAATTAATTAAGGTTGTGCCTGTTTCACCATCATCATGAATGTTCAATGAGCCGCTTATTGGATTGAAGTCGATCGACTTACTAGATAATTGGTAATGTGTTTTACCAAAAGCTAAGTATAAATCTAAGTTACCATCGTTATTTAAGTCAACATCAGTAATAGCATTAATACCCCAAACATATTGCAACTCCTGCGGTAAGTGTGTTTCGGTTATATTCGTAAATGTGAAGTCACCATTACCTTTCCATAAGGTTAAAGGTGAATACATCACCAAATCGTCAATTTGATCGCCATTAAAGTCTGTGATTAATATGCGTTCTGCATTTTGACTTTCAACTCCTGCTATTCGCACAGGAGTAAATGTACCGTCCCCCATGTTACGATAAAACAATTGAATTGGACCGTCGTCGTTAGGGGTTTTTGCATTAACCAACATAAGGTCTAAATCACCATCAGAGTCAAAATCTGACCATCTTGGTGCTCTTCCTCGTGCTGGAGTAGTTATCCCTGCTTCAACAGACACATTTTCGAAAATGCCTTCGTTGTTTTTAAGTAGTGCATAAGACGTTGGACTCGTACCATTAGCCCCACCAAGCGCTACCATTATATCTAAATCGCCATCATTATCGTAATCTGCTAATGAAACGCCATGGAAATCTTGTGAATTAGGGAATAATCGCTCAACAGTTACGGTATTATTACCGTTATTGGTAACTAACTGCGGCGGAATATAATTATGGTTTACGGTTATAAAGTCATAATGTCCGTTATTATTTATATCACCAACTGCTGGACCACCATACTTTAAGGTATCTTCAGTGATTAGTCCGATGCTTTGTGAAATGTCTGTAAAGTTAACTAATTGCTCTGTGGCATCGGTAATACTTACTGAATTTAAGGTAATATCAGTACTACGACCAAAAAACCTTAACTCTTGGTTGCCTGCTTTTGGGAATACCACTAACACTTTTAACTCATTGGTGCCAGCAGTTGGTACGTCGAGGTTATCGATGAGTAATGTGTCGTCTGAGAAGAGACTCAAGCTCGCATAGTTTTTGTCAATAGATAGCTCTATCGTTACTAACTTTTGTAATCCTCCGGTAATGTTTACTGTTTGTCTAAAACTATTAAGGGTAGTAATTTCAGTTGGAAGCGAAGTTAAGCTAATATCAGCTTCATCATCACCGGTATTATCATCACCACTGTTATCACCACCGGTATTATCACTACCTGTGTTATCACTACCACTGTTGTCACCACCAGTGTTATCACTACCACTGTTATCACTACCACTGTTGTCACTACCACTGTTGTCACCACCAGTGTTATCACTACCACTGTTGTCACTACCACTGTTGTCACCACCAGTGTTATCACTACCAGTGTTGTTGCCACCTGCATAAGGCATGTAATTAGTTAGTATTGTTATATCTATACCACGAGCACTTAACTCTTCTTCAATGTGAGCCAATGCAGTTTCAACACCAACTATCGTATAACTGGGCGCAGCCGCTGAAAATTGGTCTTCAAAGGCTTGTTGATCCGCCGAAAAGCTCACATTTGAATTCAAAACTAAATCAGGCTCAATTTCGATACCATTACTTAAGTCATTATCTAAATCTAACGTTTGTAAAAACCTAGCAATATTAACGGCAATATTGGATTGTATATCTAAGTCATCACTTGCTGCTTTGGCCATATCAATAGGAGTAATTATAGTGTTTGCATTAACTTCTGGTAAAAAAATACCATCAATAAAAAAAGTTATTTTTTCACCTGGTAAATACTTAAACTCACCTGACACTGTTGTTTTTCCACTATAACTATCGGTTCTATAATCAATATTCCCAACCGGAGAGTCAATAAAGAAACCCGTTTCATATAAGTGCGCTTGATCAATATTTTGTTTATCATCATTACAAGCTGAAAGCGCTATTACTAACACTACTGGTAATATTCTGCATAATCCTTTATAAACTTTTGAAGCTATAGTTATATTTAAACTACAGGCTCCTGTGCTATTTTTTTTCATCTTACTTCCCACCTACTAATGTTTTTTGTTTTATATTCTTATATTTATTTACCTTCACTACCGCTACGTAAAATTGAAGCTATAAATCACAAGTAAGCCTATAAATTTTTGTTTAAAGTTTACTGGCTTTCATTATAGTATTTGGTTAACAATTAACAGTCAAATGTAATTAGTCGTCTATCCTCAACGTTCAGCACTAATTGTCAATACGTTAATAGTAAAAGAATCACCAGCGTGCTGTTGTGTGTTCTTTTGTTTTCAAGGTATTCATGTATTAACGATTAGTGGTAAGCGATCATTCTGGGGTTATACCACCCCATTCAAGCCAAATCTGACGTTAAAAAATTATCACTAAACTTTTCTTTCCAAACTCTCGGGGTAAGCGCTTCAACTTTTGAAGCGGGATGCATACTGACACGTTGCAATACATTAACGAGGTAGTGGTGAGATTGATTTCCTGCAAACGGCAAGTAACCAGTAAACTTTGTAAAATCCCTAGTTGCTCAGCACCAAGTTCATACCATTTTAATTAACGAAGCTAAATAGATAGGTGACGTTTGCGAAGAAAAAATCAACTCAGATTTACCAATCGTTAACCGTATTGGTGTGGCGTGTGTTGCGACTTCTACCGTTTTAGTGACGCTGGCTTTGATAAAGGTATGCTCATCGTTAACTAATGAAGCTAATTCACTTTTTCGTTGGTAAAAAGTTGATTGTGATATTTTTTGTTGAAGACAAAATTGCTTAATGGTTAAGGTGCTTTGAGCTTGTTGTTGAATAATGGCTGACCATTTCTTTTGGGTACTTATTTGCATTGATTTTCTCCTATTTAAATTTGGAGAAAGGATAATAATTAGAAAACGTTATTGGTAGGTGTGGTTTAGCCGACGCTTACGAATAAAGGGAAGTATCGACTAATCGTTTGCGCCATGCATAAAAGGTTGATGGGTTGAGTTTTTGTTGTTTATACAGTGCGGCTATTTGCAAACCGCTTTTTGCAGGTTGTTTGAAGATTTGTTGCCATTGATCAGGTATTCTGCGGGTATTCTCCATTGTTTTTCTCGGTGGGTAAATAATGGCATTACGCTTTCTTTTTCGTTTTTACTTTTTCTGGGAATTCTTCCATTTTATCAATTTTTCAATATGAATACCTGATGATAGTAATAAATGACATACCTGTAATATTCCACTTTGATGACATTCTTCAAGAGAATTGCCTTTAAGTTCAGTTACCGCTTTCTGATTTATAGCATATAAACCATTTAAATTTGTGGCTTCTGAATCATTAAACTGAATATCAATGGATACCGGCTCAATTAACCCCATTTCATCCGTTTTCTTTAAAAGATCATTAGTTTCTTTAGTGCCAGACATTAATTGAGAGAATGTTTTCTGAATACGTTGTAGATAATCAGTAGCTTCCCCTTTATTATTAAAAAGACGTTCACCCTTACCTTTTGTTAATGAAGGGCTAGCGGTATCAAGCACAAGCTTAGCTCCCTCAGACAAATCACCTTCAGGTAAGTGAACAATGAACGGTCGCCTTAGCATGTCTAGTGGTAAATAAGTGGCTTGCCAAGCATTCTTTTTTAAATACAAATTTTCACCTTTTTCAAAACCGAAAATAGCACTTAGTTGAAATTGTCCCGTTCCTGGATTTTTAGTAATAAATATCGGATATTCATGTACTAAGGTAGCCAATTCACCTATCACTACAATCGCTGTATTGATGTGATTATGTGGCACATCCATTAAAGTGGTATTTATTTTAATGTTTTTGTGGCGAACGGTATCAAGTAATTCCATAGTATTAGTTGTCATAATTGTCTCATTATTTAAATTTTAGATAGACCATATTTATAAATTTTATTAAGTAGATCTCGGTTGGTTGGCAATGATGAAAGTAGTTTATTTTGTCTGATATTTTTTTGTTTAATATTCTCAGTTACATACTTTTTAATATAAGGCTCAAGTTCAAAAAGGGGTTCTGTACGGAATGAGCTTCCATACAACACAAACTGATAACTTGTCGCCTGAAAAAGCTCACCTGTGGCTTCAAAGTCATGTACGTTAGGCACTTTATGTTTCCATAAAGTAAGTAACTCTTGTAATCGTCTAGGTATGGTGTTTCCTTTTTTATTATCTAACCAAAAAGGTGATGTTCTATTGCTTAATACATAATGTAATTTGAGAAAGTCTATTGCCCTACTCCACCGATACTGAAATTTATCGTTAAAACGTTTAGCTGATATTTCCATGACGTTATGGGTTAAAGGCAGTTGCTCTGCAATCATTATTGCAGATAATTCAACTAACACTAATGCTGATGCTTCAAGTGGCTCTAAAAATCCCGCTGATAAACCTACAGCTACACAGTTTTTATGCCAAAATTTTTCTCTATGACCAGAGGTAAACTGTATTTCTCGTATAGTAAGGTTATCGGTTGTTCCGCCTGATAATTCTATATAATGCAATAAGTCAACTTTCGCTTGTTCAACTGACCGGTATTTACTTGAAAACACATAGCCAACGCCTCTACGTGATGGTAGCCCTATGTCCCAAATCCACCCTGCATGTTGAGCCGTTGATTTAGTATAAGAGGCAATAGGGCCATTGGGGTCACTATACTTCACCTGTGTAGCTAATGCCGTATCTACAAATAAAATATCATCAACCGGTTTAAATTTAACACCTAATGTATCGCCAAGAAGCAATGATTTAAACCCAGTACAATCAATAAATAAATCACCTGCGAGAATTTCGCCATTATCCAAAACAAGAGATGTTATGTTTTGCTGTTCGTCTTGCGTTATTTCATTTACTTCAGCCAAAACATGATTTACTCCGAGTTTAGAAACACAATGTTTTTGTAAAAATGAAGAAAATAAACCTGCATTAAAATGATAACCATAATTTGTTGACGACTTGTATTCAGCATCCGTAATAGATTTTGGAGCTAAAGCACGGTCGAAAATTTCAGATTGAACTGAAAATTGTTTAGAGAAAGCTTGCTCTGGAACCTGAACCTTAGATTGTTCTGACCAAAACTCAGCAAAAACGCCATCAATAGAATGCTTTAAATCATCAAAGGGGTGATGATAAAAACCTTTTCCTTGATCATTATCCCAACCTTGGAACTTTGAGCCTTGTTTGAAAGATACATCACACTCTTTCAAAAAATCAGTTTCTGAAATTCCCATACTTTGCAGCGTTGAAGTCATAGTGGGCCAAGTACCTTCACCTACACCAACCGTGGGAATATTGGGAGATTCACATAACGTGATAATAAGTTCTTTATTTGCTATTCGGGTAGGAAAACGTGAAGCTAAAATACCAGCTGTGATCCAACCTGCAGAGCCCCCTCCAACAATAACAATTGATTTTATTAAGTTTTTCATAATCGTTATAATTCCGTTACACAAAATAAAATGAGGCCTAAGCCCCATTTTAATTCATCAGTTATTTATATTTCTAATGGATATATAACTTATGGGATTGCGATAAGTCTTACATTATTAATAAAGTACTCTGCGTTAGCTTCTTCTAGAGTAATGTTTAATGTCATTTTCTCAGTTGACCAATCTACGTCCGCAGTTTTACCAGCTTCTTCAGTAATAATGATATCTGCTGCAGAGACATTTGCTCCCCAAGTAGAACCTGTACCATTACCTTTAATAGACTCTGTACCATTAGAGAGTTCAACATTGTAAGTAACCTCTGTCACATCAGTTGCATCATAAAGTGCATCATGGTTAGTTAGTTGAGCATTTAATGATAATGCAAATCTTTCACCTTTTCTAATGGCGCCAGGCTTAACAGGAATACTAATTGTTACACCACCAGTAGCACCTTCGGTATTTACATAAAGCATGTTGTCGCCTTCATTATCACGAATTTCAACAACACCGCCTGTACTGGCAATAGCTTCACTATTTTCAAATAGACCAGCATCATCTAATAACATATCATGTACTGCTGTATCATAATGGCCGTACTTTACGATATTGATATCATCAATATCGTGTGCTGCACTGCCCCCACCATATTTTAATAAATTAAAGTTAACTGATAAATTTTCATAACCATCTAGGTTGCCAGATTCATTAGTATTCAATAACTGAACATGTTCAAACCAAGTGTCTAAGCTTGAATCCCAGAATCGAGCGCCAACCCAAAAACGATCATCTAAACCCGTATCTCCAACATTAACCGAAAGCGGTACGTAAGGGTTACTATCTTCGCCATTGGACGTTTCATTCCTCAACCAATAAGAGACTGCGTATTTCTGGTTGTCTTCCAATTCTAGAATAGCATTCGTAATATCAAAATGACAAAATTCGCCAGTCATTTTCATCCCATAATTACCTGTTCTCGCGGATTCTGCTTGGAATGCTGCTTCAGGGCAATCCGAACCAGCCCAGCCCCATGCAAAACCACCGGGGTTGCTATCTTGATCAAGCGGACCAACTTGAGCTGAATCTTCAAAATCATAGTTGGGGAATGCTTGAGCAATCAAGTTGGTTTGTTCACCATTTAACTTAACGGTGAGAGTTCTCTCGCCATCAGACGTATTACCTTGGTCATCTGATACTTTAAAAGAAAATAACAACTCTATAAATTCACCAGCATTAACTTGGTTAAAGTAGGCATGTGGATCTAAAGTTAGTGTATTTTCATTCAATTCAACCCCATATGGCAGTTCAGTACTATCATTTAGTCTTAAGTCACTAACAACTATGGCATCGCCTTCACGGTCAATCACACCATCAGAAAGATCATAAGTTTGTACCGTATCAGTTTCATTTATCTCACTGGTTAAGAAATATTCTGGAATGAGTGGTGCACCAGCTATATCTTTAACACCAAGCACATTAATAATCATATTTCGAGATATTTCATTATTATGATCTTTAATTTTGTAGGTGTAATTGAAGGTAACTTTTTCACCATCAGGGATTTGATCTGAAATAGAAGCAATATCTAAATCCAATATATTATCAACAACAGTATAACCAATATCAAATGGGTTGCCATCATCAGGAGTAATATCTGAAGCTACAACAGTTAATGGCTCACCATCGGCGTCAGAGACATTAGTAAGTAAATCCAAAGTGCCTATTTCAGCATCTTTGGTAAAATTACCAACTAAATCGCCTGTAGCCTCCGGCGCAAAATCTAAACCGTTGAGAGTAATTGTTGCCATTCTAGCCGTTTTATTTTTACCATCAGAGATATTGTAACTAACTTCAATGGTCTGAGTTTCGTTAGTATCTAATGAAGGCGAAAATACTTCTGGACGAATGGTTAATTTATTGCCAGTCAACGATACCCCCAACGCGGCAACATCATCAGGAGCATCACCTGTAGATTTAATAACAACATCGGTCACAGACAGGTAACTTGCATCTGCATCAATAGCAACACCTTCGCCAGAACTAGCGCCTCCTGGGGTGCCTAATAAGTCAATTAACCTAGTCAGCTCAGGCGCTTCTTTATTTTCATTGATTGTTATATTTATGTCGCCACCGTGAGTTGGGGCATTGTCATTTGGTTTAACTTCTGGTGTGTAGCTTTCTGTACCACAGCCAGACAATGCAAGGGCAATTGAACTTGCTAATAACATTTTTGAACTTTTAAATGTTTTCATAATTTAACACCTATATCTTGATTAGGGGCAAGGCTATGTTGCCCCTAACCTTTAAATTATTAGAAATTAACGCGAATGCCTAAACGGTAAGTAGCTCCCACTTTGTACTTGGTATAAGTACGATGTGTTGGAGCATTACCGTCAAGTGGATTACCCTCCTCTAACGCTACAAAGTCATAACCTGCTGCATTATCAGCGGCTACTTTTTGTACTTCTAACGTTCTACTTGTAAAGTAAGTTCTATATGCTGCGTCAGTTAAGTTGATAGCTTGGAAGGTAATTGAAATATCATCATTCACTTTATATGAAGCCGATAAATCTAGGGTATTACGCCCCTCATTCCAGATAGAGCCTTGATTCCAAGTACGGCCTGACTGACCATTAAACCAATCGGTACCTACTAGAGAGTCAGAGGTTCCTCTATAGCTCAAGCGAAATTGATGACCATTATGCTCCCAAAAACCAGTAAAGTTATAGCTATGCTCTGGTGTATCAGCTACCGGGTATGAAGGTAGTGTAACTGTTGGGTCAATAGATGAAGTCCCTGACTCATACTCACTTTGTTGATATGTATAGTTAGCAGAAACACCGAACCCCCCTGCCCATTCAGGTAGATCAAACATATCAGGGATAAAGTCATAAGTATCCATATAGCCAATTTCTATCCCCTCAATTACAGCATCCTTAGAGTTGACATATTTGGTCACTGTCATATTTGCACAATCATCCACTGGCTCACCACTAAATGTTGTAGCGTCATTTTCTTTATATGCGAATTCAGTAGCAGCTCTAACAGGATGACAGTTAGAAACAGGATCATCTGCAGTTAAAATCAGGTCAGTACCATTTGTCGGTGCGTCATTAGGATCTCTTACACTCTTAACAAGAGATAACGCTGTTTCACGGTCAGCAAAGTTAGACATATCTTTTCTGAAATAGGCAAGACTTAACATACCTGTATCACTGAAATACCATTCAGATGATAAATCTAAATTATTTGATTTAAGTGGCTCTAATTCGGTGTTATAAACAGTCACGTTACCAATATTAGTATCACCACTTCCCCAGTACTGCCCTTCGTTTAATTTATAACCAGGTCGTAACAAGTCTATTTCTGGACGGGTCATAGTTTGAGATACAGCAAAGCGAGCAATAAAGTTATCAGTTACTGCATAGTTAAGATTTAAGCTAGGTAAAAGGTTAGTGTAACTGTGTTTTTTATTGGCAGCTACTGAAGCGAGACCTCTATTAGTAGGATTTGCAGGAGTATAATTAGTATTTTGTCCATCAGTATTACCGTTCCACGCGGGTAAATCATCAAAACCGTATGTAGTACTAGTCGCAACATCTGCGTAACGCCAAGCTACTTGCCATAACACATCCGAGGAATCAGGCGTTGGTTGTGGACCTGTTCCTGCACGGAAACTGTTTAATGCATCTGCGTAGTCTGCAAATGCGGGATCGTGACATGGACCAGCATCAGGAATAGGTGTCCAAGTTGATGGATCTGGACCGGCACTTGTATCCCAACCTAAACCATCAACACGTTGATATTTCTGGTCATACAATTGTAGCTCTCCAGTAGGACCTAGTTTAATTGCAGGACATTCTGGTAAACTTCTGTCTGCTAGTTCAGTTAATGTATGACGGTCAGAATCACGTTGTAAATCACCACTTTCGTAATAATTAATACCTGAATAGCCGCTTGCATCAACCTCAGTTTTAACATAGCGAATACCAATATTACCAGTTAACTTACTATCAAAAAACTCAAAATTAGTTTTCAAGTAGAGTGCTTGAGAATCTATATCTGTTTCACGAGAAGCTGTGTTATCAACATCACGTACAACTTCACCATCACCTAAAACCAATGATTTAGCTTCAAACACATCAATAGGTGTCCAACCTACTGTTGCAGGTTCTCGGCCCACACCAAGCGACTCCATGAAATTATCATATGGAATCGGCTCACCTGCTATCATATCACCACGGATTTCATTTAAAGAGCCACCGGGTTCAACGATAGTCTCGCCTGTAATAGGGTCAACAATAACTTCACTTGCTTCCAACGAACGGAAGCTATATAGCTGATCATCAACTGCTTTATTACGTTTAGAAACTTTAGCACCAAACTCTATAGAGGAAATACCAAATTCGTAGATATCCCATTCAAAATCTACTTGAGCATTGAGGATTGTGTCTTCCACATTACGATCTTGTTCTGTAATACTACCTAAGAAGAAAGATGCTAGGTCTTGAGGGTTAAAACCTGTAGAAACGCTATTGTCATAATTACCTGCTCTGTAAACCCCTTCTTCGTCATAATAGCTGTATATGTTTTCACCTAAATCAACAAAAGAATCGCCGTAAACCATTTGACAAATATCACCGGCAACACACTCAGTACCTACTGGTTGGATATCGCTACCCGCATCGTATAATAAAAATGGTGGTACTTGCCAATGGTTTTGCATGTATGTAAAAGCGTTTGGTAAGCTTTCAGATTTACTCGAAGAATAACCTACTTGAGCGTCAACACGCAAAGAGTCTGTAAACTCTGTTTGGAAATTTAGTGTTGTACTGAAGTTTTCATTTTCGTCACCGCCATCTGAACGTTGCATAATACCGTTACCGTAACGGTTCAGACGTTTAACGGTGTCATAGCTGTCAGTATTAACTTGAATCCAGTCGATAGGGTCACTAGATGGATTAGGTGGTCTTGAGAAACTAGATGAGCTTTCACCTTCTACCCAATTAGAGTTATTAGCGAAACTTTTTGTTTGAATCGCATCTCTTGATATCTTTACCGTTTGCTTACTGTAGGTAGCATCAAACATAACTTCGGTCACATCACCGATTAAGTATTGAAGACCTAGAGAACCACCAAAACGATCACTTTCATTTTGGTGAAGCTCGTAAGTGGCATTCTCAGCCTCGATTGCTTTTACATTAGAAATGGTGTTTCCGTGTTGATCAATTGCTTGAGGGTACAATTGTGATGTCTTAAAATTTACTGCACTGAATTGATCTTTACGATAAGCATTTGTTTCATCATATGCAGTGAAAGCAACACCCAAAGTATCATCAAGGAATTTTTCTGAAAGAGAAAGATTAAGCTTGTAGTTTGGTTCTTCTGAGAAATCGTTATAACGGCCTTGCAATGTCACTGAACGAACACTTTCTTCTTGATCTAGCGGACGAACAGTAATCAAATTAACGGAAGCACCTAATGATCCCTCATCCTGATCTGCACTAGAGGTTTTTACAACTTCTAATTTAGATAAGATATCTGCAGAAAAAGAACTTAAGTCAACCGCTTGCGAAAAATCGGTCGATGTTAACGTTTGACCATTAAGTGTGATTTGGTTTTGGTTAGCGTCAGCGCCACGAACACTAATTCGTGTACCTTCACCATCAGCACTTACAACAGTAACACCAGTAATTCGACCTAATGCATCAGCAATGTTCTGATCGGTACTTTTACCGATATCTTCAGCATTGATTGAATCAGAAATATTAGATGAAAATCGTTTGTCGTTAATATTTTTTCTTATGCTACCTCTTAAACCTGTAACCTCAATCACTTCAATTTGCTTTTCAGCATTATCATTTTTTTTCTTGTCTAGTTCTGTATCTTGTGCATAAACATTCAAGCTTGTACAAGCAAGTAGTGCTAAGTATACAGGACTTAATTTATATTTTTGACGCAGATTTATCATTTTAGATTCCCCTAGGTATCTTATTTCTATCTATTTTGTATTTTGATGCACTATATTAATGATTATTTATTTTATTAATGATTATGTATTTTTGCATCGTTATAAATAAAACTAACAAACTTAACTTTGATAAGATCATTTATAAGACTACTGTATTATTAGAAACCACCGCATGTCAACTTTATTTTGTTAACAATACACAATAATAAATCTACGAAACACAATAATAAATCTACGAAGAGCATAGTATATATTTTCTTTGATAAGATTAGGATAAGTTAAACCAACACCCTTATTGTTAACAATTTACTTTAAACAAAAAAGATGTATACTAGTTAATGATATAAAACTTAGGAGTTAAAAATGAATAAAAAAATGTTCCTTTTGTTATCTTGTATAGCAATATCTACACTTACTGCTTGTCAAAATAAGCAAAATAATGAGTTTGTAGAGTCTGACGGCAATACTATAAAATCATTAATTAAATTTGAGCATGCAATTGATGCTAAACAAGTTGAATTTATGAATGCCTCTGCCGATACAGTTGTTGCTGGCGAAGGTTTAAAAGTAAACTTTGATTCAAAAGATCATACTTACAGTGGTATCGTTATCTCGCCTAAAAAACCTTGGGATTGGAGTCAATATCAAAATTTTAATTTAGCAATGGATATTGCTAATACAGGTCAGCACAGCGCACAAATATATTTAGATATAACGGATATCGATGGTGGCAATTACACAAGAAGTATTAATGTGCCAATAGGCGAAAGTAAAACTTATTATGCCAAAATGGCGGGCCATGATTTAGCTACACCTGAAGGCGATGAGTCTGTTGAGCTTAATTTCACATCTGGACTACGAGGTAATCCTGATACATGGGAATCGAATGATACCCAATTTATCTCTTTATGGGGAAAGAAAAACTTAAACCTTAAGGGCATTAAAGAAATATCAATAAGTGTACAAAGTAACATTTTCGATAAAACCATTACACTAAATAATATAAGGTTGAGAGAAAACCCTGAGTTTAAACAAGATTACTTAACCAAAATAGTCGATAAATATGGGCAAAATGCTACTGTAGATTTTATAGACAAAATATATACTGACCAAGACTTAATAAATCAAAAGAATAACGAAGCAAAACATCTATCGGGCATATTACCAAAAGATCGTTCAATTTATGGTGGTTGGAAAAATGGACCTAAATTAGCCGCTACCGGTTATTTTAGAACAGAAAAAGTAAATGGCAAGTGGTCGTTGGTAGACCCTGAGGGCTATTTATATTTTTCAACTGGTATTGATATTATCAGATTGTCTAATTCGTCAACAATGACTGGCTACGATTTTAATCAATCCCTTATTGCAAAAAGATCAGCTGATAATGTAACACCTGAAGATTCACAAGGTTTAAACCGCGTTGATAATACTATAAGTAAAACCAGAGAATTAATTTCAGAAACCAGAGCTGGTCTATTCGAGTGGCTACCTACATATGACGAACCACTAGGTAAACATTTTGGTTATCGTATTAGTGCGCATTCAGGACCAATGAAGCATGGTGAAACCTTTAGCTTTTACTCGGCAAACTTAGAAAGAAAATATGGCGAAGATAATAATGATTTTATGGAAGTTTGGAAAGAAGTCACTTTAAATCGCATGATAGATTGGGGCTTTACTTCTTTAGGCAACTGGAGTGACCCTATGTACTACCATGCCAATAAAGTTCCTTTTTTTGCAAATGGCTGGATTATTGGTGATTTTAAAACAGTCTCAAGTGGAAGTGACTTTTGGGGGGCGATGCCTGATGTCTTCGACCCAAAATTTGAAGAACGAGCACAATTTACGGTTAAAACAGTTGCCGACCAAGTTAAAAATAACCCTTGGTGTGTTGGTGTATTCATAGACAATGAAAAAAGTTTTGGTCGCCCTGGTAGCCCCGAAAGTACCTATGGTATTGTTGTTAACACCTTAACACGAGATGGTAAAGAAGTACCAACTAAAGCAGTTTTCACACAATTGATGAAAGAAAAATATGGTGATATAGCTAAATTGAATAAAGTTTGGGACAAAAACATTGTAAGTTGGGCAGAGTTTAACAAAGGAATTGATTCAACAATTAATAATGACGAACAGATTGCAGATTACTCAACTTTACTTTCTAGCTATGTTGAAAAATACTTTAGTGTTGTTGAAAATGCGTTAACAGAGCACATGCCAAACCATCTATATATGGGGGCACGCCTTCCTGGTTGGGCGATGTCTGATGAAGTAATTAAAGCGTCGGCTAAATACTCAGATGTAGTCAGTTATAATGTCTACAAAGAGGGCATTACATCAACCGCATGGGATTTTTTAAGTGAAATTGACAAGCCTAGTATCATTGGTGAATTTCACATGGGCTCAATGGATTCTGGCTTATATCATCCTGGTTTAATTATGGCTACCGATCAAAAAGATCGCGCTAAAATGTATAAAGAATATATGAACTCGGTTATTGATAACCCTTATTTTATTGGCGCACATTGGTTTCAATATATAGACTCACCAATAACAGGACGAGCTTATGATGGTGAAAACTATAATGTTGGTTTTATTACAGTAACTGATACTCCCTACGCTCCTATGGTCAAAGCAGCTAAAGATCTTCATTCAAAGATGTATGAACGTAGATTTAAATAAAAAATAAAAAATAAAAAACAAGCACAGAATAACGATTAACTTAACCAATATTCTGTGCTTTATAAAAGCTTACAAATTGAATTAATCAACCCACATCGGTAACCACATAAACGAAAAGGCTAGTGCAACCACACTCTGGTAGTTTCTAGCCAACTTATCATATCGAGTGGCTACAGCTCGATATTTCTTTATCTTCAAAAAAGCATTTTCAACCAAATGCCGATAGCGATACATCGCCCAATCGATATCATCATTACCTTGTTTACTATTGCCTTTTCTCGGTATGACATGCTTTGCATTACGGCTGTTTATTATTTCACGTAATGCCTGACTGTCATAACCTTTATCCGCGACCACTACTTCGGCTTCTGGTGACGAAACTATCAGGGACTCACCGTAGCTAACATCGTGAGCTTGTCCCCCTGATAGCTCAAAGTGAACGGGCAAGCCACCACTATCAACTGCCAAATGGATTTTCGTTGAATTGCCACCACGACTCTTACCTATCGCTTGCTCTGCTTGAGCACTGATGTTTGTTCCATCTTGATGAGCTTTCACAATACTTCCATCAATGAATAACCATTGAGGGTCATTTAAGCGAGATAAAAACTGAAAAATCTCAGTGATGACGCCTTTTTTAGACCATAAGTTAAAGCGTCTAAATACGGCACTCCAACGACCAAATTCACTGGGTAAATCTCGCCAAGGAATCCCTGTGCGCATTCGATAAAGAATACCTTCAAGTGTCATTCTGTGTTCAGGCTTATTATAAATTCGCCCCGTTAAATACATTATTCTCGATAGCAATCGCCAGCTATCATCTGTTAACATTAGTCTCGGCATTTGGGAAGGTTACATTGTTTTTTGGCGAAACCATTATAACCGACCCAATTGCTGTTTACTTTTTAAACCACAAAGATCAACACGCTCTAATTTACTCCAAAATTTACTTTAGTTGTTTTTACTGTATACTTATGATTTTTGTAAACAATAAATAATTAAATTTATTTTTGACTGTAAAATATTACGAATTAATTAATCAAAGGTATCGCTATGAATACAAGTAAACCTAATAAAATACTCTCTATAAAAGACCAAATAGCGGATCAAATACGCTCAGACATTATAGCAGGTGATTTAGCGCCTAATACTAAGCTAAATGAAAAAGAAATGGCTGATAGGTTTGGTGTATCTAGAGGCCCTATTCGCGATGTTATTTTACAGCTCAGTAAAGAAGGTTTAATCATCTCAAAAAACAATTGTGGTGCTTCTGTCAATAGTATTCTGGATCCTAAAATACAAAAATTAATGATTAAACTTCGCAGAGATATAGAAGTTTATGCTATTGAACAATTGAAAGATAAACTCACTGAACAAGACTTTGCCGACTTAGATGGTTTACTTGCTAGGATTCAAAGTGCTTTTGATATTGAAGATTATACTGAAGTAACAAAAAGCGATATTGCCTTCCATAATTATTTAATATACAAAGCCGGTGGTAATGAACTTGTTAACCTTTGGTATCCTTATGTAATGAGAATGCGATTAAACTATAAGCGAATACGTTCAAGTACTGAATGTGTAGCTGAACACAAACGGGTCGTTGATGCTTTAAGAGATTCAGATATAAATGCAGCAACAAAAGCTATTAGAGCAAACGTCAGATAAAAAAAATAAATTAATACATATCAACATTTTTAAACCCCGAAATGATACAAACGGGGTTTTTTATTTTATCATAAAGTTCTCATAGTTTATTATGCTATGAACGGCTAAATACCTCCAAAACATCGCCTTTCTTGATTACCCCTTTCTTTTGAATATCTTACTAAAATTCTCTTTAAATATTTCGACCGCTAAATCACATTAAACACTATCCCAAACACCTAATGTCAACAATAAACAGTTGACAGTAGTTATTTTTCGTTCATTATTGATACAGCACCACTATTGTTAACAATATTTATTAATCAAAAAACAAAGGGTAGTAAACTAACAAAAAACTATTATATCTAGGTGCGATTTCTGTCAAATAAAGAGGAATAACAAAATGAAACAATTTAGTAAAACAGTGCTATCTACTGCTATTTTTCTAGCGAGTACCGGAGCAATCCTTCCTACATATGCACAAGATAACATTACTTCAGAAGATGATAAAATTGAAGTCATAGCAGTTACAGGAATCTTTAGTTCATTAAGTAAATCAGCTGCAATGAAACGTGATGGTACTGGAGTTGTTGACGCTATTTCAGCTGAAGATATCGGTAAATTTCCTGATACAAACTTAGCAGAGTCTTTACAGCGTATTACCGGTGTATCGATTGACCGCGCTAATAATGAAGGTAACCAGGTCACCGTACGTGGCTTTGGTCCTAGTTTTAATTTAGTTACCTTAAACGGTAGACAAATGCCAAACTCTTCTGCTTTAGAAGAAGACGGTATTTCGCGTAGCTTTAACTTTAACGCAATAGGCTCAGAGTCAGTGTCTGCGGTTCAGGTTTTTAAAACAGGTAGAGCAGATATTAATTCCGGCGGTATTGGCGCAACAATCAATATTCAAACAGCAAAGCCGTTCAACTATGATGGTTTGAAAGCATTGGCTAGTGTTAAAGGCGTTGTTGATACTAGTGTTGATACCGGTAGCTCTATCACACCTGAAATTTCAGGTATGGTCAGTAACACTTTTTTTGATGATACTTTCGGGCTATTACTTGCCGTATCTCATGCTGAGCGAGATAGCCATACCGATCGTGTTGGTACTTCAGGTCAGTGGAGTACTGGCTACCCAGGGCAAGCAGATATAGATAAAAGTGCCATTGATACGACTAAAAATCCAGATTTAAATACTTGGGGTGTACCAACTGTTGATCTAGATAGTAGTAATACTGAACGTGAACGTCAAAATGCCCAACTCGTTCTACAATGGGCACCAACAGACTCACTTATTGCCTCTGTTGATTATACCCTGTCACGTTTAGATATAAACAGTAAAATGAATCGTACCAGCTTTTGGTTTGATAATATTCAAACGGGTACTGCTGATGCAAATGGCACGATTATTAACCCCGCTCGCCAAAATGATGAACTCAACTTTTGGGCATGGGAGTACGCTTATAAAACTGAAAATGATTCCCTAGGTATCAACCTAGAATGGTTAGCAAACGACACATTAACATTTACTTTAGATGCTCATGACTCGACATCACATGCAAACCCAGGAGCATTACCAGCTGAAAGTATCGCTAACTTAAAAAACCCCTTTGGTGCTGCTGCTCCTGTACATATAGGGGCTGATTTCACTAAAGATATGCCTTCAGTTTTTTATGACGATTCAGGTGTTTCCGGTGGTGCTTTTGCCCTAAGTAATATTGAAAGTGATTTGTATCAAGAACGTGGTTATGAAATTGAAAATAACATTCAACAATTACACCTTGCTGGTACTTGGGAGAATGACAACGACAGTATACTAGAAGCCATTCAATTTGGTATCTCAAAGACTATTTACAAAGTTGATACAAAAAAGATTACTGGCGCCAATTTTGGTTTAGGTAATGGTGCTATGGATATTAGCGATCTTGATATAAGCTTTTCACCTGGTGATTTAGGGTTTGAACAACGTTCTCACTATAGTGCAGCCCAATTTCTTGATCTTGTTAAACAGCAAAACTTAATGAACGATAAAAATATTTCTACCAATGGCATTGAAGAAGATACAACCGCCATTTATATTGCGCTAGATGTAATAACTGAAATAAGTAGTATGCTCTTTAAAGCTAACTTAGGACTTAGATATGAAGACACAAGTGTTACTTCCTACTCTGTAGAAAACCCAGTTTATGGTTTTAACTGGATTACACCACTTGAAATGTCAAAAATGTATGCAGCTGATGAAGTGTCAAGCACATTAGCTGGTGATTACACCAATACATTACCGAGCGTTAATCTAAGTTTAGAAATTAGTGATGATTTAGTTACACGTTTTTCATACAGTACAACTATTGCTAGAAGCGACATAGATGCAATGTTTCCTGCAACGTCGCTCAATGACCATTATTCTGGTGGTCCATTTAGAGCATCACAAGGTAACCCAAGTTTACTACCGTATGAATCAGATAATTTAGATCTATCATTAGAGTGGTACTACAGCGAAGGCAGTTTTGCTTCTGTTGGATATTATAGTAAAAATGTTGGCAATTATATTGGTATTGGTGAAGAAAGCAGGAGTCTTAATGGACCAGATGGCCCATTAACCGATCCAAGTGTTAATCCACGTGGTACGTGTCCTAACGGAAGTGTTGCTAGTCCTAACCCTGATTGTATTTCTCAAATTAACGATCCTGCTATTACATGGGAAGTAGAAACGCCAATAAACCAAGGTGATACAACAGTAGATGGTTGGGAACTCAACATTCAACACATGTTTGGTGACACAGGATTTGGTGGTATCGCAAACTATACGCTTGTAAATACTAAGGATAAATATAACCCATATAGCTTAGAAAATAATTTTGCCGTTACTGGTTTAAGTGACTCGGCTAACTTAGTTGCTTTTTATGAAAATGATTCATTTTCATTCCGTGTAGCCTATAACTGGCGTGATGATTTCTTACTTAAAGGCGGTATTAGCCCAGTATTTACCGAGTCATACTCACAAATAGATATTTCAGCAAATTACGATATCAACGACAATGTATCGGTATTTATTGACGGTATTAATGTGACAGACGAAGATACCCGACGTCACGGTCGCTTTAGTAATCAATTAATTGATTTTGAACAATACGGTGCTCGTTATAATATTGGTGTTCGTGCCACATTTTAATATTTAAACAACTAAATACTAAGGAGGTCTACATTGTTAGATCTCCTTTTTAGGAGAACACTATTAGCCAGAATTATTAACTAAGGCTATATGACTACACAAATCAAATATGTTGCTGCTATAAACTGCAATATAACAAATTTAATTAAGGTTCTTCTTATATCTGATAAATTCAACGTAATATATATAATTACCTTAGAACGACCACAGAAGCCCAACAGTATCAGTAACACGATAATTCAATAAATTTAAAGTAGAAAGTAATGAAAAAAAATATTTTAACATACTTAATATTATGCAGCGCCCTATTATCATTTTTTAGCTATGCTGCTGATAAACCGCCTAATATAGTAGTAATACTATCTGATGATTCAGGTTTTACCGATTTAGGTAGCTTTGGTGGTGAAATAGACACCCCTAATCTTGATGAGTTAGCAAAAACGGGTATGCGTTTTAGTAGTTTCTATAGTAATGCTAGATGTAGCTCAACACGAGCAACCTTATTAACGGGGGTTAATGCGGCCCACGTTGGCTTCGGCGGTGGCGTAGTTGGCGATTGGGTTAGAGAATTACCATTTCCAGCACACCGAGGCAGATTAGCTTACAACCAACCGCTCATCTCTGAATTACTTAGTGATAATGGCTATCAGACTTTAATGGCTGGTAAATGGCATTTAGGTGGTAGTTATATAAAAAACAACCCAAAAGAATTATCGCCTGCTTGGGAAGAAACTCACGCAGGTTCTGGTCTAAAGTTAACTGAAGAAGAAATGGAGCAAGACTATCTCGCGCTCCCACCACAACGTGGCTTTCAAAAAAGCTTTGTTTTTCATGGCGCTCAAGGTAACTTATTCTTTAGTCCTGAAGATCCTCATAACTATTACGAAGACAACAATAAAGCTTCGTTAAAATACGATAATAGCTACAATATGCATTGCTACTTTGATAACGCATTTAATAAACAGCGTTATGGCGGATGCCATGGTAAATCAGAAAAAGCTTTCTATGCCACTGACGGGATGACTGACCGTGCTATTGAAATGATGGATGAAGCTGCAACTAAAGACGAGCCATTTTTCATGTATGTTGCTTATAGAGCACCGCACAAGCCACTACAAGCCCCGGAAGAGTTAGTACAAAAATATTTAAAACGTTACAGTGACTTACAAAAAATTGCCGATGAGCGCCATCAAGGAGCGATTGATGAAAGATTATTTCCAAAAGACGTAAAAATTGCAAACAATAATTTCCTATGGACTAAACAAGACCAATCAAAGATTGATAAGTTTAGACTTCAATCTGCTGTTCATGGCGCCATGATAGAGAAAATAGATGATAACGTAGGTAAGCTTATTGCTAGTTTAAAAGCCAGTGGCGAATATGAAAACACCCTTATATTATACTTTTCAGATAATGGTGCCGCCTCTCACATTGGTGATTTGATGAATTCACCTTATAAAGGCGTTAAAGCCTTACTATGGGAAGGTGGTGCTCGAACACACGCTATTGTTAATTGGCCCGGTGTTGTGAAGCCAGGAACCATTACTGATGATGTAGTTTGGGTGGGTGATATTGTTCCCACGCTACTAGATATTACTAACGTTAAGTTTCCTGAAATGTTTCGTGGCTCAACGCCAAGAAAGCCTGATGGCCGAAACATTCTTGCCACCCTAAAAGGTGAAAATATGGCACCACCAGAAGCTATTTTTAACAATGATAAAGGACAACAAAGTGTACTTTATCAAGGACGTTGGAAACTTTTAATTGAACCTGGTTGGTATTTACAGACCCTTGCAAAGCCTGGTGTTAATTATGAATTATACGATATCAGCAATGATCCTGGAGAAACCAAGAACCTTGCCAAGAACAATCCTGAATTAGTCGCAAAATTAACAGCGATGGCCGAAGAATGGAAAAAAGAAAGTAACATTGTAGATTATAGAGAAATTATTAAATTAAAGCCTAACGACCCATATTAAGCCACAATCAGTTAGCCTCCTCGAAGAGTGGCAGAGTAAAATCTGCCCCTTTTATTTTTCGGTGGATTTCCATATTATTCATCATTAAATGGCTTATAAAAATATAAAGCTAGTCTATTTTTAATTTAATGTGATTTATTTTACGGGCGTCAATTTAAATGGATAACTTTGATTAGCACGCCATTGGCCAACATATAAGTTACCCGCATTATCTATACACATACCATGGCAATGTTTAAATACATCCCATGTAGTTGACATAGTATGTAACTTTCCATCAATATAAATAGGCTCTGTACCGCCTAGATTAGCGACTACTTTGTTATTTTTATCAAAAACACTAATAAATCCAGAGTCCTGTGCATTTTCATCATTAATATGTGACCAACAAACAGGAGCAAAAAAATTATCGCCACTAAAAACAGGGCCGTGAATATACGCACCAGGAGTTTCTATCGTTTTACGGTAGCTTCCATCTAAATTAAATAGCTTTAAGCATTGTTGCCAACGAGAGCTTACAATTAAATGCGGATCATCTGGATTTCTTAAATCGATACCAATGCCATGGGTATTAACTAAGTTGTAATTAGTGTCTTCATTCTTGTGACCGCCCCAGTGACGAATATAGCGACCGTGACAATCATATTGAATGACAAAATCAGATCCATAGCCATCTGTTATATAAATATCACCGTTAGGCGCTACGGCAATGTCTGATGGTCGAAAAGGCATATCAGGCTCATAGATACCAATTGTTAAAGGGTGACCTATGGTAAAGACTAATCGACCATCAATGGTTAACTTAGCAACAAAACCTTGTTGAGATATAACTTTATTAGTGGGAGAGTCCCAGTCATCTGTGTTTACTCCATCCCAATGCCTGTTTAACACCCAACCATGGTCAACAACATAAATAAACTCTTCACCGTTTTCATTGACAATTTCAATAGAGTGCGCGCCTGGAAACTCACTTCCCCATGCTTCATTCAACGTGCCATCAGGGTTATACACAATAAAATTGTTTTGGGTATTGTCTGTTAGCATGAAAATTCTACCTTGTGAATCAATAGCTAGATCATGACAATTTTCTACGGGATTTTTTATAGGGTCTAATTTCCCCCACTGGGTGTCGACTTTATATTTCAAATCACCATGACCTATGATTAAACCATGTGGGTCAATAGTAGATTTTGGAAAATAATTAGACATATATGCTCTCCTTAACTTCGGTGTTGTAGGACTTCGCTGTGTTTAATTAGCATTAAGCCACTTGGGTATTACAAACAAAAAAGGTGCTTATTGATTAGCACCGTTTTAAATAAAAACTATTTTACATGCTTATGTAGTTTATCTAGGGAACATCTTGTAAGGCTAATCTTCGGTGTTTCTGATCGAAGGGCCATGCTCCTTTTATCAACTGAACTGACGATTAATAATCGGCGAGAAGGATACGCCTTATGCAAATACATAGGCTTGTTATTTTAAAAGTTACGACTCTTTCCAGTTTATAATTGCATCATCATCTACACGATTAAGTGGAAAATACTCAGCTTCATTTTCTTCAAAGGGTTGATTCGACATAGCATTATAGGCACTAATCATAGACCAACGAGGATTGTCGGATTTATTTTGATTTGATTTATGTAATAAATTACAATCAAAAAACAAGGTATCCCCTGGCTCTAACTCTACATAAACTAACTCTAAAGTTTTCATTGCTTCTTCCACAAACTTTAATTCAGCACCCTTTTGATCACCCGTTTTATTATGATTTAATCGTCCTAATTTATGTGACGCCTTTAAAACTTGTAAACACCCATTTTCTTGGGTTGCCTCACTAATTGCTACCATACAGCTTATTGCTTTTGGATATAACATTAAGTTGTCATGATGCCAGTAACCAAAATCTTGATGCCATTCCCAAGCTCCGCCGACTTTAGACTCTTTCATCATCACTTTGGTACTAGTGTGATACATTTCTTCGCCAATAATTTGTTCACATGAGTCAATTAAACGACGACTACGAGAAAACATACTATACAGATCATCCGTAGTTTCTTGCCAAATACAAACTTTACTCACAGCACCTGTGCTGTCTTTTTGGTGCCATGCATCATTGTGTAGCCTAGGATCGTTATATGCGACTTCTTGTAAACGAGCAACTTCTTTGTCATTGAAATAACCCTTTGCAATAACATAACCATTTTCATTAAATTCTGCTATTTGCTCGTTCGTTAATCTAATTTTATTCATTATTTAACTCTCTCAGTTATAGAAAAACCACTCAGTTTAATGAGCACATTGTAAACATTAAACAATATAATATTTATATGCAAACACTGTATTCAAATAAAAATAATAAGTAAAGTGTTATTTAGAAAAAAATGACTTTATTTCAGACACATCGAGTAGGGTGAGGCTTATACCTCATCCCTCTCACAGAACCGTACGTACCTCGTATACGGCTCATGCAATTTACTATTTCTTATCACTCAAATTAGCCACTTACTTAATAGTTAAGTTTAGATGCCAGGCTTCCCCAGTTACCGACTGTGTCAGGATAGTTGTCGCTTATAACTTTTAGTATAGGCAGATATAATGAGTCGTAAATTTACTCAAGAATTTAAAGTACATGCGGTTGAAAAAGCATTATCTCAATGTGATGGTGTACGCTTGGAAGATATTGCTTATGATTTAGGTGTGGGCTATTCAACGTTACAACGATGGATAGCACTTGCTAAAAACCATGAACTTAAAACTAAAAATAATGGTAGTCATATGACAACAGAAAAACGACCTCAAGACTGGAGTTTAGAAGAAAGGCTTA
>NZ_JBWDLI010000019.1:0-59598 GCF_056238625.1 Colwellia sp. F1 | reverse complement strand
CTGCTCAATTAAACGTTGCCAATCTTCTAGTGTTCTTCTTAGCTTCATAATACCTCCTGAAAAATCAGAGGGTATAATTAAACGAATCAAAATGATCTGCTAGGTGTGGTTACTCGGACGCTTACGCTCCACCTGAACCCATTCGCTCATATTACCGCGGCACTTCAACAGAGAAAATCAACAGAGAAAATCAGTAGCGCCGGAATGCAGATAAATTCAAAACTCATCCTTTTATAAGCGTAGACATATGAATACTAAACAGAAGCTTCAAACTCTCGTCTGATCACTCAAAGTACTACACATTCCTTACCAGTTCCCTTATAATTACTACGTTTAAAGACATTTATACTTGATTTTATACAGAGATTTAAAATGAGCCAAATTAATGCAGCTGTTGATTTTGATTTTCAATATCCAGCTAAGCCAGCATCATTAAATGATGTTCAGAAAACACAGTATATAGCAAGAATTAAAGCACTGCTAATTGAAAAAAATGCCGTGCTTGTTGCTCATTATTATACTGATCCCGAAATTCAAGCGTTAGCAGAAGAAACTGGCGGATGTGTTGCGGACTCTTTAGAAATGGCGCGTTTTGGTAATCAGCACCCTGCAGACACATTAATTGTTGCTGGTGTTAAATTTATGGGAGAAACGGCAAAAATTTTAACTCCAGAAAAAACCGTCTTAATGCCAGAGCTAGAAGCAACCTGCTCATTAGATCTTGGCTGCCCTGTCAAAGAGTTTTCTGCCTTTTGTGACGCGCACCCTGATCATACTGTTGTTGTTTATGCTAATACATCAGCGGCTGTTAAAGCACGCGCAGACTGGGTTGTTACTTCTAGTATTGCCTTAGAAATTGTTGAAATGTTAGAAAGTGAGGGCAAACCAATTTTATGGGGGCCAGATCGCCATTTAGGTGCCTACATAGAAAAAGAAACCGGTGCTAAAATGTTAATGTGGCAAGGTGCGTGTATTGTCCATGATGAATTTAAAGCAAAAGCCTTACATGATTTAAAAATTCAATATCCCGATGCAGCTGTATTAGTTCATCCTGAATCGCCAGCTAATGTTGTGTCACTTGCTGATGCAGTTGGTTCAACTAGCCAGTTAATTAAAGCTAGCCAAGAAATGCCTAATCAACACTTTATTGTGGCGACTGATAAAGGAATTTTTTACAAAATGGAGCAAGCGAATCCACATAAAACATTTATTGCTGCCCCAACCGGTGGTAATGGCGCTACTTGTCGCAGTTGTGCTAGTTGCCCATGGATGGCCATGAACGGGTTAAAGTCTATCGCAGATGCGTTAGAAAGCCCATTAGGGAAAGAAATCAAAGTGGATGCTGCGCTAGCCAAAAAAGCGCTCATTCCTCTACATCGAATGTTAAATTTTGCTGCAGAAAATCAATTAAAAGTTAAAGGTAATGCTTAATTTTCTAATACTGCAGGAAATATAGTCAGCTATTTCCTTTTTCTGTTAATATTATAGGGTTCTGCTTGCGTGTTAGTTAATTTTTAACTACTATAGCGCGGTTAAAAAATATAGGTGAGCTGGCTGAGTGGCTGAAGGCGCACGCCTGGAAAGTGTGTTTAGGTTTACCCCTAACGAGAGTTCGAATCTCTCGCTCACCGCCATATTTATACAAAGGTAATCAAAAACTTAGCTTGATTACCTTTCCTTTAGAACAACAGTAGATCTCTGTTCTGGTCAAGCACGAAGCAGCCTTATTTTGTGCGCCACCACATCTTACCTTTACGACAATTTACAATGCTCACAGCATCAAACCCTCGTTGCTGCCTATTCGCATGTCGTTAAGACAGTATTAGCTGTTTATTTTCATCCTCTATGACTTATTTGCTCCTACTCCTACCAATATTAATAGACTAATACTAATTTCCCTAAAGAAGAGAGTACTTTTTTTATGCGAAATGTTATTATCTAGACTAAATATTTACCAGAATTGTCAAAACCAAATAGCTTTAAGAATAACTTTATAAGTTGCCATGCAATGTTCATTCGTTTTTGGCATTTTTAATTTAGTTTCTCTAACTAATATTTGTTTAATAAAAAATTGCTCAATAAGGAACCATGTAAATGGCGTCTGAACAGTACAAAGATACAAGTTTATTAAGTCACTTGAATGAAGGGCTACATGGCAGTGAAATGTACTTTAATGCATTTTTTAATAATGCAGGTGACCCTATCTTTGTTAAAGATAAAACATGTCGGTTAATTCTTGTTAATGATGCTTTTTGTCATATGTTTAATTTATCAAGGAAGGAAATATTAGGTAAAAAGGTTTTTAAAAAGGTACCCGAAGCCGAAATGAATCGCTTTTTATCTATTGATAAACAAGTACTTAAAGATGGAATTGAAACTGTAAATGAACAAACACTTACGGTTAGCGGCAGGCAAGTAAGAACAACGTTAACAAAGAAAAATCGATACACAGACTCCGAAGGTAATCATTTTATTGTTGGGGTAATTCATGATATCACTGAACGTAAAAAAAACGAATTACGTGAGAAGTCCCGTACTAATATATTAGAGCTAATCACGAGCAGTAAACCACTAACAGCTATTTTAGATGCAATTACAACTGCGGTTGAACAAGAAAACCCAAAAATGCTATGCAGTATTTTATTGCTTGATGGCTCAAGAAAGCACCTGTTAGTTGGCTCAGCATTAAGTTTACCTCGCTTTTATAGTGAAGCAATACATGGTATGGAAATTGGTTTGGGAGTTTGCTCCTGTGGCAGCGCAGCCTTTCAAAATCAACGTGTTATTGTTGAAAGTACCCAAACACATCCTTGCTGGGAACCCTATAAAGTAATTGCCAATAAAGCGGGCATAGCTGCCTGTTGGTCAGAGCCAATACGTTCTTCTCAAGGGAAAGTACTTGGCACCTTTGCTATCTACCACCGTAAAGAAGTTTCTCCTACACAAGCTGATTTTGCCATGATGGAGCAAACAGCTAATTTAGCGAGTATTGCCATTGAAATAAAACAAGCAGAAGATAAGCTGAAGCTTGGTGCCAGTGTGTTTACACATGCAGGAGAGGGCATAGCAATTGCTGACGCAAAGGGTAATCTTATTAATGTAAACGACCGTTTCTGTGAAATATCTGGGTATGCTCGCGAAGAGCTAATAGGGCAAAACCCTCGTATCCTTAAGTCAGGTATGCAATCAACTGCGTTTTATGCAGAAATGTGGAAATCGATCAAAACCCATGATTACTGGAAGGGTGAAATTTGGAATCGGCATAAAAATGGCAAGTTATACGCTGAAATGAAAACTATCAGTGCAGTACGTGATGACAATGGTAAAATTACCCATTACGTTGGTTTGGGTAATGACATCACGGCGATGAAAGAACACCAAAACCAATTAGAGCATATTGCTCATTACGACATGTTAACTAATTTACCCAACCGTGTTTTACTGGCAGACCGGCTTTCTCAAGCGATGTTGCAATGCAGTCGTCAAAAGCAATCATTGGCGGTTATTTTTTTGGATTTAGATGGCTTTAAAGCCATTAATGACAGCTACGGGCATGCCGTTGGTGATGAACTGTTGATTGCTCTTGCATCACAAATGAAAAAGGCATTGCGTGAAGGTGATAGCTTGTCTCGTATTGGCGGTGATGAATTTGTCGCAGTAATAACCGGCCTAGATTCCATGGAAGACTGTAAACCAATATTAGCGCGACTATTATTGGCTACATCACAGCCGATCACTATAGGTGGTCTGATTTTAAAAGTCTCAGCCAGTATTGGCGTAACTCTTTATCCGCAAGATAATTCCAGTGCTGATCAGCTTATGCGTCATGCTGATCAAGCCATGTATGTAGCTAAAGGCTTAGGAAAAAATTGTTATCATGTATTTGATACGGCTGAAGATGATGCTGTTAAAGTGAAGCGAGAGAGCCTAGAAGCGATTCGTAATGCCTTAGCAAACGATCAATTTGTTCTCTATTATCAACCCAAGGTAAATATGCGAACAGGCAAGGTAATAGGTGTTGAAGCGTTAATTCGTTGGCAACACCCAGAGCGAGGTTTGTTATACCCAGTAGATTTTTTACCTGTTATTGAAAACAACCCTATAAGTATAGAAATGGGGGAGTGGGTGATAAGTACGACATTGAAACAAATTAGCCAATGGCAAAAAATGGGGGAGGAGTTTCCAGTAAATATAAGCGTCAACATTGCCGCAGTGCAATTACAACAGCCTGATTTCACGCTAAGGTTAACTGAGCTATTAGCAGCTCACCCCGATGTTTCCCCTCGTTTTTTAGCATTAGAAGTACTTGAAACAAGTGCGCTAGATGATGTGCATCATGTATCAAAGGTTATGCACACCTGTATGGACTTAGGCATAAGCTTTGCGCTAGATGACTTTGGTACAGGCTATTCGTCTTTAACTTATCTTAGACGTTTACCAGCAAAACTCATTAAAATTGATCAGAGCTTTGTTCGAGACATGTTACATGACGTAGATGATTTAGCTATTGTTGAAGGAATTGTAGCTTTAGCAAAATCATTTAAGCGCGATGTTATTGCAGAAGGCGTAGAAACAGTTGAGCATGGTATGGCTTTATTACAGTTAGGTTGTAATTTAGCACAGGGTTATGGTATTGCTAGGCCTATGGCAGCCAAAGATTTTCCTGCATGGCTTAGTGAGTGGAAACCAGACAAGCGTTGGAAACTGTAAGTAGATAGCTAGGCTAAATATTTACAGTTTTATTTAATAATATATTTTTGCTATCGCAAGAAAATAATAGTTATTCATTTATGGTTTATAGAAGGTAAAAATGTCAGAAATAAATAAGTTTTCTAAAACAGTTACGTTAGACGAGTCGCAACCCGCATCACAAGCGATGCTTTATGCTATTGGTTTAACAGAAGAAGATATGAAAAAAGCACAGGTAGGCATTGTTTCTACTGGTTGGGAAGGCAACCCTTGTAATATGCACTTAAACGACCTTGCTACGCACGTGAAAAAAAGTGTCACCAATGCAGACTTGGTAGGGTTAGTTTTTCATACCATTGGTGTAAGTGATGGTATTTCTAATGGGACAGCTGGGATGAAATACTCCTTAATCTCACGAGAAGTTATTGCAGATTCAATTGAAACCGTCGCGGGCGCACAATATTATGACGCCCTTGTTACTATTGTCGGTTGTGATAAAAATATGCCTGGTGCAATGATGGCTTTGGCTCGCGTAAATCGCCCTGGCATATTAGTTTATGGTGGTTCTGTTAAGGCAGGCAAATGGAAGGGTGAAGACTTAAATATTGTTTCTGCTTTTGAAGCTTATGGTAAAAAATTACAGGGTGTTATCTCTGATGAAGACTACAAAGGGATAATTCAAAATGCAATCCCTGGCGCCGGTGCTTGTGGTGGTATGTACACTGCTAATACTATGTCGTCAGCGATTGAAGCATTAGGGATGAGCTTACCCTATTCATCTTCTAACTTGGCCGTTGGTGAAGACAAGAAAATAGAAATAACAAAAGTAGGTGATGCGATTAAAAACCTGCTTGAAAAAGATATTAAACCAAAAGACATAATGACGAAAAAAGCATTTGAAAACGCGTTAAGAATCATTATGGTTTTAGGTGGCTCTACCAACGCAACCTTGCACATTATTGCCATGGCGCGATCTTGCGGTGTTGAACTAACGTTAGATGACTTTCAAATAATGGCTGATAACACTCCCTTGTTGGCAAACTTAAAGCCTTCAGGCGAATACTTAATGCAAGATTTACACGATATAGGTGGTATTCCTGCAGTGATGAAGTACTTATTAGCAGAAGGTTTATTGCATGGAGACTGTTTAACTGTAACCGGAAAAACGATTGCTGAAAACCTAGCTGATTTACCAGAACTTACAGAAGGACAAAATATTATTAAACCTGTAAGTGAGCCATTAAAGGCAACAGGGCACTTACAAATTCTTTATGGCAACCTAGCGGCAGAAGGTTCTGTTGCTAAAATTACCGGTAAAGAAGGTGAACTATTTGAAGGGCCAGCAAGGGTTTATGATGATGAATTTGCTGCCATAAAAGGAATTAGCGAAGAAGTACAAAAAGGTGAGGTTATTGTGATCCGTTACTCTGGACCAAAAGGTGCGCCAGGAATGCCTGAAATGCTAAAACCAACCTCAGCAGTCATGGGCGCAGGCCTTGGTAAAGATGTAGCATTAATTACCGACGGCAGGTTTTCGGGAGGATCTCATGGTTTTGTAGTGGGACACGTGACTCCAGAGGCCAGTGAGGGCGGGTTGATTGGTTTGGTTCAAAATGGTGATATAATCAAAATAGATGCAGTGACTAACACGTTAGAACTAAAGGTAGATGAAGCAGAAATTGCTAAGCGTAAAGCGACTTGGATAAAACCTGCTTATAAAGCCACAAATGGTGTATTAAGAAAATACATAGCTACAGTAAAATCCGCCTCATTAGGCTGTATTACTGATGAACTAGACTGATAGATGATGTAAAAGAACATCGCTTACGCGAGCAATTAAGGTTAAGTCAGTGCAAGCGCCTAGTTTATTATCTAGTCTCTTGCCCTGTTTTTTCTGGGATGAACTGTTAAAGTTAACTTATAGCAGCACTTAATGAACGGGAACGACAATGACAGACGAAATAAAATATACTATCGCCACTTTTGCAGCTTTAAAAACGGCAATAATTAATGCGGAAGAGCAGACAGTAAAAACCTTGCTGGCAAACCAAACAATGATCGACATAGAAAAAAGTTACTTACTTGATTTAGCCAAAGTGAACAACAATCGGGCAATCATCAAGTTACTTGAAGCTGTACCCGTAGAAGAGTAGGTAAGTTGCGTGTGATGAATTACAAAGTAATTAACAAGTGAGCTACAGTCTACAGTGTTTATTCAGGCCGGCTATGTATTACGGGCTTTGTATTAACATTTCCGGCGCTTATTGGCGAAGGGGTGTTAGCGACAAACCTAAAGCTAATTTTAAGTCTACGCTACAACATGTAAAGCCTAGCTATTATAGTCCCAAATACCAAGTGGCAATTGAGAAATAAAGCACGACACCGGCAACGTCAGCAATAGAAGTAATTAAAGGTCCACTTGCGGTAGCTGGGTCAAGGTTAAAGCGGCTTAGTAAAAAAGGTAAAGACAGACCAATTAAACTACCCGCCACCACTACCAACATCATAGTCACAGACACTACAACCGCAATATCATAACCACCACGCCACCAGCCTAATCCTACCACGGCGCTTGCCATGGTTAAGCCTAATAAAGCCGCCACTAAACAATCTTTCGCTAGTAAAGTGCCCCAGTCACGTAATTTAATATCCCCTGTGGCTAATGCTCGCACCATTAATGTACCTGATTGTGCGCCTGCATTTCCACTACTGCCTATTAATAGGGGAAGGAAAAATAATAACGAAATATGATCCGAAATAGTGCCCTCGTAATAAGCAATGCCTGCGCCCGAAAAAATATTACCAAATACTAAAATAACCAACCAAAACACCCGTTTTTGATAGAGTAAAAAAATGCTGGCGTTTTTAACACTGATCTCTAACTTGCCAATAGTGGCTGTTTTATGGAAGTCTTCAGTTGCTTCTTCTGCGACTACGTCCATCGCGTCATCGTAGGTAACAATACCAACCATTTTTCGATCTTCGTCAATAATAGGTAAAGCTAATATGTCATACTTTGAGATAAGTGCTGCAACTTCTTCTTGTACCGTGTTAACGTCGGCAAAGATAGGTTCATGGTTCATTAATTCTTCTATAAACATGGTTACAGGCGCTAAAATTAAGTCTTTTAGCGAAACAACACCAATTAAATGACGATTATTATCAACCACATAAGAAGAGTATATAGTTTCTTTATCTGGGGCTTCACGGCGCAACACATCTAACGCCTGCGCGACAGTAAGATCAGCCGTTAACATCGCATAATCTGAGGTCATTATCGCACCTGCTGTCCCTTCTTCGTGCGAGCAAAGGTGTAATAAGTCTTCACGTTCAACAAGTGCTAAAGCAGGTAATAATGTTTCACGTTGCTCTTCAGTTAATCGATTAAATAAATCGGCACGCTCATCAGGGGACACTTGTCGAATAATGGGGGATATTTGTCTACGGCTAACTCTAATAGACAACTCTACTTGTATTTCAGGAGGTAAATAGCCAAAAACTTTGGCTTGCTCTGCTCGAGGTAAAATATTGAGTAATGACCATAAATCATCAATAGGAAATTCAATAATGGCACTAGCATAATCAACAGGGTGAATGTCTGTTAGTTGTTCACGTATTAAGTGGACAGTGTTCGTTTCTAGTGAATCGCGAAGTGTTTCAATTAAGGCAGATAATTCCATAGCAACCCCTTACAGTGCAGGCTGAATAAGGCCGTGGATGCGTTTTGGCAAACTTATTCAACAAATTTAAAACAGAGAAGAAAATAGTAAAAAAGATGCTTGCTAACAGGTACAGCTATAAATTTATGGTGTTACGCTTTTTTATTAAAAAATTAAAGTGAGCTACAAAGCATTGGCGGTGATTTTATAAAGTATCGGTGCTAATAACAAGCTAAGTTATTATTTAAATTAATTAATATTATAAATAGTGTTACCGTTAGTCTCAATGGTTGTAATGTGTACATTGGGCGTCATTCATTTTTTGCCATTTAAAGGGCGCCATCTTGCACATTACCTTGTTATACTGTACCTAGATAGAGAGCTATAAATAACGGAAATGAAATTTACCATTGGTTTTAGAAAAGCAAACCACGAAGACTTAGATTTTTTATTAACCTTAAGAAAAAAGTCTATGTCTAAACATTTAGCTGATGCCAAAATTAAACTAACGAACGAACAGCACCTTGAACGTGTAAAAGAGCATTATTATGATTCTCATATTATTTTGCGAGACCGAAAACCTATAGGTTTATTAAAGCTGGGTATCGTGTCCTTAAATAACACTAGTAAAAGTTTACATATTAGGCAACTCCAAGTATTGCCTCAATATCAAGGGTTAGGTATTGGTAGTAAAGTGTTAAAAGTGGTTAAAAAAAAGGCCTTACAACTACAATTGCCTATTACATTAAATGTATTATTAAAAAACCCTGCCCGAGGGCTTTATTTACGCCACGGCTTTCAAATTGAAGGGAAGAACAAAATAGAGTTTCAAATGCGGTGTCCACTTGAGGTACTAGCAGCTAATTAACAAGAAAACAGTGAAGTAGCTAATAAGCTAGGCTGCTAGCTTATTAATACTGAAGTTAATAAAGAGCTTAAAAGATCAGCCCTTTGTTTTTTACTGTATTTACATCAATACGTGAGGGTGTAATAACACCGTCAACTAAAGGCTGGGTTGCAGTAGCAAGGGCTTGTATAACCTTATGCAAGGAAGGTAAGTTTAGTGACGCCAAGTTATCACTCACTTGATGATAATGATCATCTTTGTCTAACTGGGTACTACTAAAACTGTGTGCGGGTACACCGAACCTGGCTAAGGTTGCGTTGTCTGAGCGATAAAATAAACCTTGCTCAGGGTAGGGGTCTTGATGAATTTTATCCCCTGATTTGGCGAGTGTCTGGTTGAGTTGTTCCCCTAAATTTGACCGCTCCATACCTGTCATCCACACCGTTCCAGCACCAAACTTTGATGGCTTGCCAACCATTTCAATGTTAATCATGGCGGTGATGGTATTCGGATCTAATTGTTTTGAAAAGTATTGTGAGCCAAAACCACCCAACTCTTCAGCACTAAAAGCGGCAAACATTAAAGTGCGTGCATTATTACCACGCTCAGCATAGTACTGGGCAATGTTAATAATTGCTGCTGTACCAGAAGCGTTGTCATCAGCGCCATTATAAATGTTATTAACCGTAGCAGTCGCTGGGTCTACGCTAGCCATGCCTAAATGATCATAATGCGCCGAATATAGTACCACTTCATTTGGCTTGGTTTTACCTGGTAGTACCGCTATTACATTGATTAGTTCACTAGTATTAACGGTGTTTTCTGCCAAAAGTTCTAAGCGCTTAACCGCTGCTGCTGTGATACTTGTCAGTGCAACAACCAGAGTTCCAGCGCTTTTGGTATTGTTTCCTACTTCAGCAGGTTTAGTGATTCCTCGGCTAAAGTATTGCTGATACCCTTTAAATGTTTTTTTATGCGCAGGGTTTACCAATACTAAGTGTTCGCCGCCTTCGCTATTAATACGATGAAGTATAGTGCGCATATCATCATGTTTATTGATAGTGTGCAGGGTAAAGTCACTCGTTTTGACGCCATCAGACATATGCCAGGAAACCGTTTTAGCATTACTGGCAATTGTTAAATTATCCGGCGCAATAGTATGGCCATTTATGGCTAAGTGCAGCTTGTTATTGCTAATTTTTATAATGTGGTACTTTTGTAAAAAGCCTTGAGCTGCTATGTCTGGTGCGCCCACTAGGCCATTTTCTTCAAAACGTTGCGCTATGTAGTTAGCGGCTTGTTTGATTTCTGGAGAAAAGTTTCCTCTGCCTTTTAAATTGTCACTGGCTAAGTAGGTTACGTCTTCAGTGACTTGCGCTAAAGAGATCTGGTTTGCTGTGGCTGTCGCACTAAAGCAAGCAAAAAAACTAGCCGCTAAAAAGGTTGCAGCAAACAAAGCGCTGGGTAATTTATTAATCATATGTGTCTCGCATTTATTGGGTAAACTTTTCTTTGTTACTTGTGATTAGGCTGTTTGATCACTTTAGAAGTTTATGTAGTTACTGTGCACTTTTTAAGGTTTTAGTCTCTATTAACAATGACTCGTCACCACAGCTTAACCATAATTGACCGTCTTGAATACTGCATTGGAACTCCATTGTTCTACTCAGTAGTTTAACGAGTGCGTCGGTTGTGCTTGGTGAAAATTGTTCAACGCTAAGTTTAGCAAACTGCTTTAAGGTATTTTGTGACTGTGACCACCATGTTTCAACGCTAGCGCCATAACAATAAAGTTTTACTTTAGCGGCTTTATTACAGGCTTTTTTAAGGCGTTTCTCATCTATTTGGCCAAGCTCAATCCATAAAGCAATGTCATCACTATAATCTATTTGCCAAATAGCAGCTTCATCTTCATCACTAATCCCCTTGCCAAACTGTAAGTCTGGGTGGGCATTTAATATATAACACAGTAAACGGAGCATCAGCCGTTGCTCTGTTTCAGAAGGATGTTGGGCTAACGTGAGTTGTAGAGAATCGTAATAATTGCGATCCATATCAGCAAGCTCAATATTAGCTTTATAAATGGTTGCTTTAAGCGCCATAGGGTCTGTTACCTGATTGTAATGATTGAAGTCAATTATGGAACGCAATGATACCAATATCAGCTGTGCTTACTAAACATTTATTCAATAAATAGCTGAAATAATGGCGATAAATTTAGCAAATAATTACTCAGGTGTTATGGTACTTACCTAATAATTTTTTTTGGGGCTATTATGTCAATTCAATCTTTTATACCACCACAACGTACGTTAATGGGACCTGGTCCTTCAGATGTAAGTCCTAGCGTTTTATCTGCACTTGCTAGGCCTACAGTAGGGCACCTTGATCCTACGTTTATTGGCATGATGGACGAGGTTAAATCATTATTGCAATATGCTTTTCAAACAAAAAATACTTACACCATGGCTATATCTGCCCCAGGTTCTGCCGGAATGGAAGCTTGTTTTGTTAATTTAATAGAACCAGGTGATACGGTTGTGGTTTGTCAAAATGGTGTTTTTGGCGCACGTATGATTGAAAACGTAGAACGTATTGGTGCGACTGCAGTCGTTGTTGAAGGTACCTGGGGCAGGGCAGTTGACCCACAAGCGCTAGAAACAGCATTAAAGCAAACACCCACCGCAAAATTTGTTGCTTTTGTCCATGCTGAAACCTCTACTGGTGCACTTACTGACGCTAAAATGCTATGTGAAATAGCCAGAAAATATAACTGTTTGACGATTGTTGATGCGGTTACATCGTTAGGAGGGGTTGAATTACGTGTTGATGAATGGGGAATTGATGCTATTTACTCAGGTAGTCAAAAATGCTTATCTTGTGTTCCAGGGTTATCACCAGTGAGTTTTAGTGATAAAGCCGCACAAATTATTAAAGACAGAAAAAGTCCGGTACAAAGTTGGTTTTTAGATCAATCTCTCGTCATGGGTTACTGGTCAGGGCAGGGTAAACGTAGTTATCACCATACAGCGCCAGTAAACTCCTTATATGCATTACATGAATCATTAGTCATATTACAAAATGAAGGGTTAGAAAATAGTTGGGCACGCCATCAAGCACAGCATAAAAAACTTGCAGCAGGCTTACAAGCGTTAGGGTTAGACTATCTAGTCCCTGAAGATGAGCGTTTACCACAATTAAACTTGGTTAATATTCCAGCGGGGGTAGATGATGCTAAAGTACGCCAGTTTTTATTAAACGAATATAACTTAGAAATTGGCGCAGGCTTAGGAAAGTTTGCTGGTACTGCTTGGCGAATTGGCTTAATGGGCCATGCTGCGCGCAATGAAAATGTTTTATTATGTTTAGCTGCGCTTAAAGAAGCTTTAGCGCAATAATTTTTCATTTAACAGCTACTAATTTAATGGTAATTGTATGGTAGGTTTATAACAACCTACCATATTTAATAGGCATCACTTTTAATAAACTACCAAGTACCAATGTTTTCCATACTCAACCAAGGTTCTTGTGGGGCAAGGGCATCACCTTTTTGTAGCAACTCAATGGAAATATTATCAGGCGATTTAATAAAAGCCATATTTCCACAACGCGGAGGGCGGTTAATAAGCACACCACTATTTTGCAGATGTAAACAGGTTTGATAAATATCGTCTACTTCAAACGCTAGGTGGCCAAAGCTACGCCCAGTGTCGTACTCTTCAGTAGAGTCCCAATTATAAGTTAACTCAACTTCAGGCTCGCCCTTAGCCGTCGCTAAGTAAACCAAGGTGAACTTTCCTTCTGGTACTTCAGTGCGTCTTGTTTCAATTAACCCCAGCTTATTGATATAAAAATCTAAAGACTGCTCAAGATCACGAACGCGCACCATGGCATGTAAAAACTTCATTATAACTCCTTCGTATTGTTAACTTAGTGCTAGTTTATATTTTGAAAGGTAATTCTATTTGAAAGATAATTTTTCAAAAGTATATGTTTCAAAGATAGTTAGGTGCCCTTTAATACTAGTATATACAAGAGTTTTACAAACGGGCCTTACCTTATATTTACTCCTTACATTTAACGAAACGCAATATAGCGAGGATACACTGAAGTTTCAAGTGTATGAAACGTTGAACCATGCATATATCTTGGGACTAAAGTGTGATGCATTGTTCATCAATGTGATTTAATAAGCCTTTTGTCTATAAATATTGTTTTTAATTGCTTACTGAGTGTTTTTTGTTATTGTTTCGCACACAATAAAGCCATACAGCGGAAAGCTTTCTTTGTGCCGTCACTAATTTAATTTTACTATTTGTGGTAATTCAATATGTTAAAAAAGCTAGGAATGATAATAATTATACTGTGTTTAACTGCATGTGGTCTTGATGTTAACAGCGATAATAAAGCAGAACTGGTAGCCCCTAACTTGACCGATATGAATATGACAGGTATTTGGTTGTCAGAGGAAACGACCACTTATACCAGTAAAAGTGATGGGCAAGTGATAGAAACCTCTATTGAAAAAAAACAAATTTATATTGAAGACACTAACAGTGGCATAGAAAACCTTATGTGCCAAGATATGGTAGATCTTGCAACAGGGAAGCCTTATAGCTACCAGGGCACTAAAACAGACAATAAATATTTCCCGCTAGGTGAAGCTAATGCTGCTGAGGCATATACACTTGACAAACAGGTTTTAGTACAAGAAACACAAGTCGATGCTATGTATGGGGAGCAAGAGGCTACTGAGTCAATACGTAAAACACTAACGCGAGTAGCGTCAAATGAGCATGTTTACAGCAATGGTACAATCGCTTTAAGTGGCGCGTTAGAGTTTTCAGCCACAACAAACATTTGTACTGAGCAGTTTAAACAAACACGATTTGGCAATAATGAAACGAATAGATACACCATTTTTATGCCATATGAAAATTACGAAGAGTTAGTTATAGTATTTTTATTTGCCGGTAATCCCCCAGCCGGTTTATATGACTTAGACTCTTCAGCAACCGATACAGGGTTTATTTATACTTATATGTACAGTGATGCAGCCAGTTATAATGAAATACTAGGTAATGTAGGCTCACAGCATTTTGGTGAGCCAGGTTGGATAGATTTAATAGCAGCAGATCAAAATAGCTTTGAGGGTAATTTCTCTGTCACTATAGAAGGACACGGTGTGCTTACGGGGTATATTCAGCTAGATGTTAGTGGTTTGCGATAAAGCTAAGTCTGTAGGGGGCTCTAGGCTTAAGTATATATTTAAGCCTAGGTTGATAGCTAAAACACTAAAAATTGTTGTGCTAGCGATACCTTACATTGAGCTTAGTCAGTTTTTTCTTTGTAATCACATAAGTCTTCAATAATACAAGCGCCGCATTTTGGGTTTCTTGCGGTGCAAGTATAGCGCCCATGTAAAATAAACCAATGGTGTAAATTGAACATAAATTCACTTTTATTGGGTGTGTTTTTTATAATAGCTTGCTCAGTTTGTTCAACGGTTTTTCCTTTCGCGTAGCCGGTACGGTTGGCAACTCTTTGTATATGCGTATCGACAGCAATAAAGTACTTACCTTCATTGTCTTTAAGCCAGCCAAAAGCAGTATTGAGCACTACGTTAGCTGTTTTTCTACCCACACCAGGTAATGCTTCTAATGCAGCTCTATTTTCAGGTACTTCACCGCCATGTAAATCAATTAACATTTGGCAAGTTTTTAAGGTGTTTTTAGCCTTGCTATTAAAAAGGCCAATAGTTTTGATATAAGATGTTAGCCCTGCTAGCCCTAAATCTAAAATTGCTTGGGGTGTATTGGCAACCGGGTATAACTTGGCTGTGGCTTTGTTTACGCCAACATCGGTAGACTGAGCTGACAGCAGCACAGCAATGAGTAATTCAAATGGTGTGCTAAAATTTAATTCTGTTGTTGGCTCTGGGTTATTATCGCGTAGCCTGGTTAATATTTCTAATCGTTTTTCTTTATTCATTTTTTAGTATCACTGCTTTTGAATAGTATTTAGCCACGAAGAAGCCGAAGCTAATAACACAAACTTAATAACTATGATTCAAAGTTAACTCTAACACGCTCAATAACCTGTTTTTCTGCTTTGGGTTGACGCTGTTTTATATAGGCATCAATCATATTCTTAAATGCGATAATAAAACCCATCGCGATAAAAGCTCCAGGCGGTAGAATGGCTAATAAAAACTGGCTGTCTAGCTGCATTACTTCAATACGTAAGACACTGGCCCAGTCACCAAGTAATAAATGTGCACCGTCAAAGAGTGTGCCTTGGCCTAAAACCTCCCTAATTGCCCCCAATAACACTAATACTAAAGCAAAACCAAGTCCCATCATCAAGCCATCAAAACTCGCTTGTTTTACTGGGTTTTTTGAAGCGTAAGCTTCTGCTCGGCCTATAATAGCGCAATTGGTTACAATCAGGGGTAAAAAAATACCTAATGACTGATAAATACTATAGGTATATGCGTTCATTAGTAGCTGAACACAGGTGACAAAAGCGGCAATAATTAAGACAAAAATAGGGATACGAATTTCTTTTGGTACCCAGTGCCGAATAGCAGAAACAGTAGTGTTTGAGGCAACTAATACTAATAGGGTCGCTAAACCCAACCCTAATGCGTTAGTAATAGTAGCTGTTACGGCTAATAAGGGGCAAAGGCCGAGTAACTGCACTATACCAGGGTTGTTTTTCCATAACCCTTGTACGGCTAGCTCTTTATATTCGGCTTTAGCGGCTTGCTTAGCGAGCTTCTTCTCACTTTCCTGTGCTGCTAATTGAGTCTCAGAGGAGTTATTGTTGGCATTTTGGCTCGCCTGATCTTGAGCTGTTGATATTTCATGCTTAGTGCTCATAAAGGACCTCGCTTTTATGCTCTGACAGCGTGTTGTTATTTGGTAGAGCACAGGTATTTGTTTGCTGTAATAATGCGGTTTTATTCTCTTTAAAAAATAGCAAAGTGTTGCTCACTGCTTTTACCACAGCCCTAGGGGTAATGGTTGCACCAGTGAATTGGTCAAAAACACCGCCGTCTTTTCTAACAGCCCAGCGACTATCTTGCTCTGACAATAATGTTTTACCGTTAAACGTTGTGATCCAGTCACTTTTTTTTAGCTCAACCTTATCACCTAACCCCGGCGTTTCTTGATGCGTTAACACCCTAACGCCACTAATGCTATTATCAATATTAACAGCAACAATTAATTCGATATTACCGTTGTAACCATCGGGTGCTGTACTAGTGATAGCCATAGCAATAGGTACGGTGTTATGTCGGGCAATGTAGGCTGTTTGCTCTAAATTACTTCCTTTGGAGCCACCGAGTAAAGGAGAACTAATACTAATGCAGTCTTGCGTAATTTCATTGTTATAGCGGCTCGGTTCAATGATGCTGTGCAGTGTACTTAATAGTTGCAATTGTGCTTGTGTTGCAATTTTGTCTTTAGTTAATTCATGCACTAAACCCACAATTGCCGTACAAACAATGGCAAAAACTGCCAAAATTTGGCTGTTTTTTTGCATAGGCAACTGAAAGCCATTGCTCTTTTTTGTTTCTTTTTTAGTTGACGAGTTACTCATGATTTAATCTTTTTTGTTGTCAATATCATGCCCATAGGTGCGTGGACGAGTATATTGATCTATTAAAGGGGCGGTCATATTACAAAGTAATACGGCAAAAGCAATGCCGTCTGGGTATCCGCCAAATGTTCTAATTAAGTACACTATTAATCCGGCTAATGCCCCCATAATTAATCGACCTTTTACGCTAGTGGCACCACTCACTGGGTCGGTTAAAATAAAGAATGCTCCCAGCATAGTACCGCCTGTTACCCAATGAAACAAAGTAGAAGCACTGCTGTCAGGACTGATACTGTAAGCAATAAAAGAACATATAAATAAACTGAATAAAAAGCTAAACGGTGTTTGCCAAGCAATCCCTTTTTTTACTATTAAAAATACACCGCCGGCAAGAAAGGCTATGTTGATCCATTCCCAGCCAAAAGAAAAACCTAAACTACCAGCTAAGTCATTAGAAAAAAGACTGTTTTGAGTGGTTTCTATAGCAGTAAATCCCAAACCTATATTGGTTTTTAAGGTGTCTAGTGGCGTTGCCATAGTAAAACCGTCTATATTAGTACGCAACTGTTCAATAGAGTAACCTTCACTAGTGAAACCGGTAAATATCGTGGTTAAGGTATTGGTAAACCCTAACTCTATGTTCATCAGTGATAGTGGCGGTTGCCATGAAGTCATCTGTACGGGGAAGGAAATAAGTAACATGACATAGGCTGCCATGGCAGGGTTAAATAGGTTATGCCCTAAACCACCATAAAGCTGCTTTACAACTAAAATAGCAAAGGCTGCGCCTAATACAGAAATCCACCATGGAGCAATAGCAGGTAAGCAAATACCAAGTAACACTGCGGTTAAAACGGCACTTCCATCAAATATTTGTTTACGAATATTTTTGTTGCTTCGTAAAGATAAAGCAATAAATTCACACAACAAGGCTGTGACAATAGCTAAAGATATATGTATTATATTCCCCCAGCCAAAAAAGTACCATTGAGTTATTATGCCGGGGAATAAAGCATAAATAACTAAACGCATTAAAGCAGAGGTTTGGGTGTGATTATGATTGTGGGGTGAGCTTGCTATCCAAAAGGCCATAATTATTCTGACTCTTCATTGCTAGATTTTAAAGGTGATATATCATCGCTTCCGGCTGTTGTTAATTGTGCATCAGAGGCTTGCGATTGCGCTTTTTTCTCGTTAGCTTTAGCTTTAGCCTTAGCTACAGCAGCAGCAATTTTAGCTTTTTTATTATCAGCACTGGCCTTAGCTGTTGTGTTTACTGGCACTTCATTAGCTGTGCTGGTAGGGGCGGGGGAAGTTTTGTTTTTATTTTCATCCCTCTTTTTATTTTGAGCTTTAGCCTTTGCTTTGGCTACAGCGGCAGCAATTTTTGCTTGCTTATTATTGGCCTCAGTATTAGCATTTGTTATAGCTGAACTTACTTGTTCATCACCTGAATCAGTTGCGGTTAGTGTACTTGCTTTTGCCAATTTTTTTGCTTTTGCTCTAGCAATAGCCGCTTTTACTTGTGACTTTTCATCTGATAGGGCGATATTTTCAACTTGCTTGCTTTGCATTTCGGGTTCAGCTGGGGCGGGTTGTTCTGTTTCCGTTTTTGGCCGTGCATTCGCCATTTTTTTAGCTTTTACACGGGCAAGTGCTGCAGCAACAGCATCGCTTGCCGTTGTACCGTCAGCTGCTTTTTTATTCATGTTGGCTTTGCGCGCGGCAGCAGCCTTCCTGTGTTTTTCTTCTCGTGCGGCTTTTTCTTTCTCTAGGCGTAACTTTCTCGCTTCAAACCTTACTTTGGCTTTCTCCGCTTTAATGTCAAGTTGTTGTTGCTGGCGAATTTCGGCTTTTGCAATGCGGTAATATTGTACTAGTGGGATTTGGCTAGGACACACATAAGCACAGGCGCCACAATCAATACAATCAAATAAGTTTAGCTTGAGGAGTTGGTCGTGATCTTTTGCTTTCGCGCTCCATTGCATTTCTTGTGGCAATAACTGGCTTGGGCAGACTTCAGCGCATTGGCCGCAGCGAATACATTCAACTTCATTGGAGCCATTTTCAAAAGCACTAGGCATCTCTTTTTTGCTTGGTGCTAATATGCAGTTACTGGTTTTAACAATGGGCACCAAGTCGTTTAGCATTGTAAAGCCCATTAATGGTCCACCCATGATAACCGGTGGAGCAGTCTTTTGGCTTTGAGAAACAAAGCCAGCTTGGGTTAATAAATGCCTAACGGGTGTCCCTAATAATGCCCAAACATTTTGTGGTTTACTGAGTGCTTGGCCGGTTACGGTAACCACACGCCTAATCAGTGGAATGTCATTAATCACAGCGTCACTAATAGCAAAGCAAGTCGCAACATTTTGTACAACAATACCGGCGTGAATAGGCAAAGAGCCACTTTTAATCTCTTGGCCAGTTAATATTTTTATCAGCTGCTTTTCACCACCAGACGGATACTTTGTTGGCACGACACACACCTTTAGCTTTTTAATAGTGTGAGTGGCATTTTCTAGTGCTTTTATTGCTTTGGGCTTGTTATCTTCAATGCCGATCAGAATTATGTCAGGGTTAAGTAAATGATCTAATATTTTTATACCATCAATAATGGCTTCGCTTTGTTCACACATTAATAAATCATCAGCAGTGATGTAGGGTTCACACTCAGCAGCATTAATGATTAAAAAGTTTATACCAGATTTTATATTTACTTTAATATGTGTTGGAAAGCCAGCACCACCCATGCCAGAAATACCAGCGTCAGTAATTTTTTGAATTATCTGTTTTGGACTTAGCTGCGTGAAATCTTGACAAATTTCTCTTGGACGCCATGTGTCTTCATAATCGACATCAAGGAAAATACAAAGCTCGCTTAAGCCAGAGGGGTGCGCTATAACTGATTTTTTAATGGCGCTAATAACACCACTTGTTGGGGCGTGTATTGGTACAGCCATAGGGTTAGTGCTTTTGGTTAAGGGCTGGCCTTTTAATACTTTATCGCCAACGTTAACTAATAAATCACCTTGGCGGCCTATATGCTGCTGTAAAGGAAGTATTAACTGTTTTGGTAATGGCAGTTGCCTAATCGGCTTATTTGCCGTTAGCATCTTTTGCTCTGGAGGATGAATACCGCCATGGAACTGCCAAAACTTTTGCTGATTAATACGTTCAATTATAGACTCCATTACTCTCTCCTAGTCTACTTGCTTAACAGCAATTTTGTTCAGATCCCACTGCCAGTTTTGAGTGGTTTCGGCAATAGGGCGCATTTCAATGCAGTCTACTGGGCATGGGGCGACACATAAATCACAGCCCGTGCACTCATCTGCAATGATGGTATGCATTTGCTTGGCAGCACCTAAAATCGCGTCTACAGGGCAAGCTTGAATACATTTAGTGCAGCCAATACAGTCTTCTTCAATGATAAAAGCAACCGTAGGCCCTTTATCAGCCTCATGGGTTTCGTCTAATGGCTCAACATCAACACCGAGTAAGTCAGCTATTTTTTTTATAGTGTCTTCCCCGCCAGGTGCACATTTATTTATTGCTTCACCGTTTGCAACGGCTTCAGCATAAGGCTTACATCCGGGGTAACCGCATTGCCCGCATTGTGTTTGCGGTAGTAAGGCATCAAGCTGTTCAACAATAGGGTCGCCTTCAACATGAAAGCGGACAGAGGCATAACCAAGAATTGCACCAAATAGTGCAGCGATAACCCCAAGAACGAGTATGGCAATAAGAATATTCATAATAGCAGCGCCTTAGATCTTAACTAGGCCAGAAAAGCCCATAAAGGCTAGCGACATAAGGCCTGCGGTAATCATTGCTATGGCAGCGCCTTTAAATGGGCTGGGGACGTCAGCATTTACTATTTTCTCTCGCATTGCTGAGAACATCACTAACACCAAGGAAAATCCAGCTGCCGCACCAAAACCATAAATGATAGATTCAAAAAAGTTGTGCTCTAATCTTAAATTTAATAAAGCAACACCTAATACGGCGCAGTTCGTTGTAATGAGTGGAAGAAATATGCCTAATAAACGATAAAGACTAGCACTTGTTTTATGAACCACCATTTCTGTAAATTGTACCACTACGGCAATCACTAAAATAAAGCTCATGGTGGTTAGGTATTCAATATTAAGTGGCGCTAAAATATACGTAGTCACTAAGTAGCTAAGTAAAGAGGCTAACGTCATAACAAAGGTCGTGGCAAAAGACATACCTATGGCCGTTTCAGTACGAGATGACACTCCCATAAAAGGGCATAAACCAAGGAATTGCACCAATACAAAGTTATTTACGAGTACTGTGCCAATAAGTAGCAGAATATAATCGGTCATTTGCGAGTTAGATCAGAACGTTAGTTTTAGAGTATTAGCGACATTATCCTTTGTTTTAAGTGATATAACAACACTACTCTGCATAGGGATATTAATGATTTTACCAATATAGCTAAGTGACGCACTACAGTGGCTCTGGCTTTCCTATATAATAGCCTTGGCAACCATCAATAAAGAGCTTTTCTAATGTATGTTTTTCTTCTTGGCTTTCAACGCTTTCTGCTAAAACATTAACACTGAGTCTATGCGCTAAATCTACCATGAGACGTAAAAAGTATTGGTTATTTCTGTCATCATCAATATTGCGAGTATAAGAGCTGTCCATTTTAATGTAGTCAGGGGTTAAATCTCTAAAGAATTTAAATGACGTTAACCCTACACCAAAACGCTCTACAGTAATTCTAGCACCAACACGATGTAACATATCTATTAAACGTTTACTCGTTTTAATGTTTTGTTGTAGTCCATACTCTGTTATTTCAAAAATTAATTTTGGCGCAACCCTAGACTCACGTAGTAATTTACGCTCTAACCAAATCATAAAATACTCATCGTTGATACTGCGGGAACTAATGTTTATGCCAAAGCTCTGGTCAAACATATTTTTATGATTAATTTCATTAATGGTTGTTTCAATAATCAGCTTGTCAATGGCTGTTATTTTGTCTAGTTTCTCAGCCATGGCAATAAAAGATGCTGTTGGAAGTGCATCATTATTAGAGTTATGAAAACGTGCTAATACCTCACCATATACTTTACTGTTGCGTCCACTAGGATGAATTGGCTGCACTAATAAGTTGATGCGCTGATTTTCAATAACACTGTCTATTTCTTGACGCCAGTTTTGATTACCATAATTAATGCCGCTTTCATGCAATATATCATTGTCAGCTTGTGCATGCCAAGAATTAGCCGCTTGTGTTTGTGCAATGTTAACACCAGTATCAGCCAAAGCGAGTAGCTCACCTAAAGACTTAGTTTCATCAAATGAAATTAAACCAGTGTATGCAATAGACTCTAATTCGGACGTTGCTTGGTAGGTATTAAATAGCTGAGTTAACTGCTGAGCAAAGTCTTCTGCTTTTTTTAGCGTCGTATTGGGAAGAATGCAGGCAAAATCAGAGCTGTTTAAGCGGAACAAACGCCCGTCAGGAAAGGTAGAGATAACTTGTTTCAGTAAAGAAGCAACATGGATAATATAATTATCCCCCTCCTTGTAACCATGTATTTGATTGATTGTTTGTAACTCTGTACACCGTGTCATTACTAACACGCCAAATTTCACTGCGCTACTTTTATCAATTAAGCTTTCATAAAACTGCACAAAGCGGCTTCGGTTATCAAGGTCAGTCAAGTGATCTACATAAGCTTTTTGCTCTAACTGCGTCACACTTGCTAACTGATGCGCTATTAACTGTTTAATTTCAGCAATACCTTGCTGCAATTCTGGAATTTCTAAGAGTTGTTTATCAGTTGCACTGTTTTCTTTATTGTTTGTAGGTGTGTGGTTAATCACCGCGAAGTCATGTTTAATTTGCTGACCAATTACATTAAACATGGCTTTGTAGCGCTTTGTACTCTTTATGACGGCGATCATGATTAATAGTAATGATAAAGCCGTTGAAATAAGAATAAAATAAAGTACTAACGTTGACTCTCTATCAAAGTTAAGTTGATATTTTATTGTTAATGGGAGTTCGTTAAGGCTAACTTCACGAGTGTCAGGTGCAATAAAAGGGAAGGCAAAACTTCTATTTTTGTTTTCAAACGTTGACAGCCTTTTACCAGCCAAATTCTCAATCGTTAAATGATTATAGCTTGATACTCGCTGAAGCTTAGTTGAAAGGCTTTTGGCAATCGCTGTTTCATCTTCACTTGGTGTAAGCTGTTGTGATAACACTTGAATGACTTGCACATTATCGTCTGACTTACTTTTGAGCAAAGTAGAAAATATAGACAGTGACGCTGTGCTAATAGATAAAATAAATATTAACACTAACCCCATATTTCTTAGTAATAATTGGGAAAATGTATACATAGCGAATTAACTTACTCCATAAAAAGATAGTAGCAAAGAGTATTAAAGCTGTTTATCATCACTAAAGGTTTCATAATATGATTGCTCCGATATAACTGCTGCGATAAATATTCAATCAGTACTTTGTATCACTAGTATAGCCACGCTCTTTAGTGCTGTTATATGGCTATATAACATACTAATTAAAACATAAATAAAGTATAACTAAGTTATAGCTAAGCTAGCGTTATATTCCTAATAATCAGGGTGAAATTAATCAATTATGTCCCCCTTTTTATTTATTATAGTACTCTAATATAGTGCATGATAACTTATTTATATTACAGTTGTTAATTTATTCATTTTAATGAGCTAAAGTTGTCATTGTCTTTGCTTTACATCATATAAGTTGTTATTCAAGCTTGCGCTTAAGGGCGCGCCCTTATATAATCCTATCTGTTAATTTTAAGATGAGTTAAAGCAAAGTTAACAGCTAGTAAGATGTCACTGAAGAATACAAGGCTAAAGGTTAACTATTTAGTTTTGTGTTCCTATTCTTGCTATTGGTGTTTTTATTTTAAGACTCACTAGACTTTATCTAGTTAAGTAGTCAATAAAAGCATGGGGTCAGTGATATAGGCCCCTTTTATGGGGTTTTTTTGTTTTTAGTGTTTAGTTTATTGGCCTAACAAGCATTAAAAACAAAAATACACAGCAAAAAAAAACATGCTGGGCTTTATGCCCTTTTTTTGTACCTTTAAACTTTTTAAAGTGTATTTAATGCTAATGCCTTTTATTAGGTACGTGCCCATTGGGAACGTATAGCACCCTGGTAACGTCAGAAACCTAGTTAAATGTCGTGCTAAGTGGTCGCTTTTTATGCGCAATAGTATAAATGAACAGGAGAACACGATTGGCTAAGTTTGAACAAAAACTAACTGACATGCTTCGTCCCGCAGTGGAAGAAACAGGAAAAGAATTACTCGGTGTTGAGTTTATCAGTGCGGGTAATAACTCAGTTTTACGCTTGTTTATCGACCATGAGAATGGCATTGATGTTGATGATTGCGCAGAAGTTAGTTATCAGGTAAGTGCTATTTTAGACGTCGAAGACCCAATAAGCAGTGAGTATAATCTAGAAATATCATCACCTGGTGTTGATAAACCATTATTTGACATGGCGCATTTTAAATCAGTTATTGGTGAAACAGTAAATGTTAAATTAGCTATACCATTAAACGGACGTAGAAAATTTAAAGGCACTTTAGTGACCATAGAAAATGACACATTAATAATAAATGTAGACGGCAGCGATTACGAGCTTGTGTTTAATAATATTGACAAGGCAAATCTTGTCGCACGTTTATAAAGACAAAAACAATTGAAAATAAATATTTCAGTTTAATAAAAGTAACTGTATTAGTGTTAAATCGTAAGGGCTATTTAAATAAGGCCTACATTGGTAAAGCCAATGAACACTTATTGCCATTAAGTTTAACGATAAAAATAAGCTAAACAGTTAACCAAAAAAAATTAGGGCTAAAGAGCATGAGTAAAGAGATATTACTGGTTGTTGATGCGGTATCAAATGAAAAAGCATTACCTAGAGAAAGCATCTTTGAAGCAATGGAAACAGCTTTAGAGACAGCAACCAAAAAAAAATATGAAGGTGATATAAGTGTACGTGTCTGTATTGACCGTGCAACAGGTGAATTTGATACCTTCCGTCGTTGGTTGATCGTTGAAGACAGCGACGAAGCAATGGAAAACCCTTATGCTGAAACAACGTTATCGGCAGCGCAATATGAGAATGCAGAATTAAAAGTTGGCGATTATATTGAAGATCAAATTGAATCAGTGAAATTTGACCGCGTAACAACACAAACCGCTAAGCAAGTGATAGTGCAAAAAATTCGCGAAGCAGAGCGTGCCTTAGTTGTTGAAGCTTATCAAGAGCAACTAGGTGAGTTAGTAACGGGTGTTGTGAAAAAATCTAGTCGAGAGAGTGTAATCTTAGACTTAGGTAACAATGCTGAAGCGATAATTTACCGCGACGATATGTTACCACGTGAAAGCTTTCGCCCAGGCGATAGAGTACGCGGTTTATTATACGAAATAAAGCCAGAAGCACGAGGTGCGCAGCTCTTTGTCAGCCGAACTAAGCCTGAAATGCTAATAGAGCTTTTCCGTGTTGAAGTCCCTGAAATTGGCGAAGAAATGCTTGAAATTAAAAGTGCAGCTCGTGATCCTGGCTCTCGAGCTAAAATTGCAGTAAAAAGCAATGACAAGCGTATTGACCCAGTCGGTGCTTGTGTTGGCATGCGAGGCTCGCGTGTACAAGCAGTGTCGGGTGAGCTTGGTGGAGAACGTGTTGATATCGTACTTTATGACGATAATGTCGCTCAATATGTTATTAACGCTATGTCACCAGCAGAGGTCGCCTCAATCATTGTTGATGAAGACCAAGGTACTATGGATATTGCTGTTGAAGAAAGCAATCTAGCAATGGCAATTGGCCGCAGCGGTCAAAATATTCGTTTAGCAAGTCAACTTACGGGGTGGGAATTAAACGTAATGACTGTTGAAGCGATGAAAGAAAAGCATCAAGTAGAAAACGATAAAGTACTCAGTTTATTTGTTGAAAAACTAGATCTGGATGACGACTTTGCTACCTTGCTTATCGACGAAGGCTTTACTTCGTTGGAAGAAGTGGCGTATGTGCCAGTGTCTGAAATGCTAGAAATTGATGGCTTAACTGAAGAAATAGTTGAAGAACTACGTGAACGCGCCAAAGAAGCCTTAACAACACAAGCATTAGCCAGTGAAGAATCGCTAGAAGGTTCAGAACCATCAGCAGACTTACTAGCACTTGAAGGCTTAGAGCGTCATTTAGCTTTTGTATTAGCAAGCCGTGGCATAAACACATTGGAAGAATTGGCTGAACAAGGCATTGATGACATTAGCGATATTGAAGAATTAACTGAAACCAAAGCGGGCGAGCTAATAATGGCCGCACGTAATATTTGTTGGTTTAACGAAGAATAAATAACGCCGGGAGAATAGTGTAAATGGCAGATATAACTGTAGCAGAGCTTGCCAAAGAAATTGGTACACCGGTGGAACGTCTAGTAAGCCAGCTGGCTGATTCAGGCGTACCGAAGTCGGCAACTGATATAATTTCGCAAGATGAAAAAGAATCATTGTTAGGTTACTTAAAAAAGCAACATGGTGATGATTCACAAGCAAAACCGAATAAATTAACGCTAAACCGTAAAACCAAGTCAACGCTGACTATGGGGCATGGCAGCAAAGCTAAATCTGTTAATGTAGAAATACGTAAAAAACGTACTTATGTTAAACGCAGTGACATTGAAGAGCAGCAGCTTGCAGAAGCCGCAGCGAAAGAAGCAGCAGAAGCACAAGCTAAAGCGGAAGCAGAAGCAAAAGCAAAAGCTGAACTTGCCGCCAAAGAAGCTGAAAACGCCCGCGCAGCTGCCATAGCAAAAGCAGAAGCAGAAGCAGAGCGCAAAGCAGAGGCCAAACGAGAAGCAGCTGAAAAGGCGAAGCAAGCAGCGGCGGAAAAAGCAAAACAACCGGTAACTGAAAAAGCGCCGGTAGTTAAAGTAGAAGAAACGGAAGAAGCGAAACGACTTCGTTTAATTCAAGAAAAAGAAACGGCAGCTAAAATTGAAGCTGAAGCAAAAGAAGCAGCAGAAGCGGCCAGAAAACTTGCAGAAGAAAATGAAGCGCGCTGGAAAGCACAAGAAGAAGAGCGTAAAGCAAAAGAAAAAGAAGTTATTCATGTAACATCGTCTGTTTATGCGCAAGAAGCAGAAGACAAAGTTGACGCTGCTGACGAAGGTGCTGGTCGCCGTCGTAAAAAGAAAAAAGCGGCACCAGACAGAAATGCACGAGGTGGTCGTGCTGCTAAAGGTCGTAAAGCAACATTATCTGCACCACAAAGTTTAAAGCATGGCTTCACTAAGCCTGTAGAAACGAAAGTGCAAGACATTCGCATTGGCGAAACAATTTCGGTTGCTGAGTTAGCCAACAAAATGGCGAAAAAAGGTGCTGAAGTCGTAAAAGCTATGTTCAAATTGGGCGCAATGGCAACGATAAACCAAGTAATTGACCAAGAAACTGCAGCGCTTGTTGCAGAAGAAATGGGCTTTGACGTGGTGTTGGTGAAAGAGAACGCCTTAGAGGAAGCGGTACTAGCAGACCGAGGTGATGCCGGTGATGAAATAACACGTGCACCTGTAGTGACTATTATGGGACATGTTGACCATGGTAAAACATCCTTGCTTGACCATATTCGTGAAGCAAAAGTTGCCGCGGGTGAATCGGGTGGTATTACACAACATATTGGTGCTTATCACGTAGAAACAGGTCATGGTATGATCACTTTCTTAGATACTCCAGGCCATGCCGCCTTTACTGCAATGCGCTCACGTGGTGCTAAAGCAACAGACATTGTTATTATTGTCGTTGCAGCCGATGACGGTGTTATGCCGCAAACGATTGAAGCGATCCAACACGCAAAAGCGTCTGACTCGCCAATTATCATTGCGGTTAATAAAATGGATAAAGAAACTGCTGACCCAGACCGCGTTAAAAGTGAATTATCACAACATGACGTACTGTCAGAAGAGTGGGGCGGCGACGTACAATTTTGTCATGTATCAGCAAAAACCGGCTTAGGTATTGACGAACTACTTGATGCAGTATTACTGCAATCAGAAGTACTGGAGCTTACCGCAGTTGTTGATAAAATGGCTAACGGTGTAGTCGTTGAGTCTAAGCTTGATAAAGGCCGTGGCCCAGTGGCTACCATATTGATTCAGGAAGGAACATTAAACCAAGGTGATATTGTGCTTTGTGGTTTAGAATATGGCCGTGTTCGTGCTATGCGAGATGAAAATGGCAAAAGTATCCAGTCTGCAGGCCCTTCAATTCCTGTTGAAATACTCGGGTTAAGTGGTGTACCGCAATCAGGTGATGAAGCAACTGTCGTTAAAGACGAGAAAAAAGCGAGAGAAGTAGCTTTATATCGTCAAGGTAAGTTCCGTGATGTTAAATTAGCGCGTCAGCAAAAAGCCAAGCTTGAAAACATGTTTGCCAGTATGGCAGAAGGCGAAATATCTGAAGTTAATGTAGTGATAAAATCAGATGTTCAAGGTTCGCTAGAAGCAATTAATGAATCATTAGTACAATTATCGACCGACGAAGTGAAAGTAAAAATCATCGGCTCTGGTGTTGGCGCTATTACTGAAACAGATGCAACTTTAGCGGCGGCGTCAAATGCCATTATTGTTGGTTTTAACGTACGTGCTGATGCGTCGGCTCGTAAAATAATTGAAACAGAAAATATCGATTTACGTTATTACAGTGTCATCTACTCATTAATTGATGAAGTTAAACAAGCAATGAGTGGTATGCTTGCCCCTGAATTTAAACAAGAAATCATTGGTTTAGCACAAGTACGTGACGTATTTAAATCGCCTAAACTTGGCTCTATTGCTGGTTGTATGGTTACTGAAGGGACAATTAAACGTAGCGCACCTATTCGCGTGTTACGTGACAACGTGGTGATTTACGAAGGTGAACTTGAATCATTACGTCGCTTTAAAGACGATGTTCAAGAAGTTCGTAACGGCACTGAATGTGGTATTGGCGTGAAGAACTACAATGATGTTCGCGTAGGCGACCAAATTGAAGTTTTTGAAACGGTAGAAATACAAAGAACGCTGTAGCTTTATATTTTTGCTAACTTCACCATGGCAGCATTATAAAATGAGGTTGTGGATAGTGTAAAAAGTTGCTAAATCATGGTGTTAACCCAGGACTCGTTTACCTTTGCACTTGAAGTTATTAGTTGTAATCTAAAGCAACAGATAGCGTAATAAGAATAGAAATGGAGGCTTGGCCTCCGTTTTTGTTAGGAGATAATTATGGCTAGAGAATATGCCCGTACTGATCGTGTAGGTCAGCAAATCCAAAAAGAAATAGCGGTTATTTTAATGCGTGAAATTAAAGATCCACGCTTAAGTATGACCACAGTATCTGCAGTAGAAGTAACACGAGATTTAGCTTATGCTAAAGTGTTTGTGACTTTTTATAATGATAATGAACAAGATATAAAAACCTCGCTTGAAGTGTTAGCTGAAGCAGAAGGCTATATTCGCTCATTGTTAGGCAAACGTTTACGAGCACGCATTATGCCACACTTACGCTTTGTTTATGACAGTTCAATGGCTGAAGGTGTTCGTATGAGCGCTTTAGTTGACCAAGCCATTGCAAGCGACAGTCATCACGACGACACTAATAACAATCAAATTGATAACAATAACCTAAATAGTACTGATGACAGTGAGCAGAGCAAATAACCTATGGCAAAACGTAGAAAAGGGCGCCCTATTAACGGTGTTCTCTTATTAGATAAACCCTATGAAATGTCCTCTAACCATGCATTGCAAGCAGTTAAGCGTATTTACTTTGCGCAAAAAGCAGGTCATACAGGCGCATTAGACCCACTTGCTACTGGTATGTTACCCATTTGTTTGGGGGAGGGAACTAAGTTTTCTCAATATTTATTAGACACGGATAAAACCTATCAAGTGACCGCTAAATTGGGGGTTCGTACAACCACCAGTGATGCTGACGGTGATATTGTTAGTGAAAAGCCGGTAGTGGTTTCGCCCGAGCAACTAAAAGAAGCGCTTGATACCTTCCGCGGAACGACCAAACAAATTCCTTCGATGTATTCTGCGTTAAAATACCAAGGCCAACCGCTATATAAATACGCCAGAGAAGGGGTAGAAGTACCTCGTGAAGCACGAGAGATCACTGTTTTTTCTTTAAACTTATTACGTTTTGAGCAAGATGAAGTTGAACTAACAATTCATGTGTCAAAAGGAACCTATATCAGAACAATTATTGACGACCTAGGCGAGTTGTTAGGTTGTGGCGCGCATGTTGCCGATTTAAGGCGTTTAGCTGTAGGTAGTTACCCCGTAGATAAAATGGTCACCTTACCGCAGTTAGAGGCCTTACTTGCACAAGCACAAACACAAGAAATAACGCCATCAGAATTACTTGACCCATTATTGCTGCCTATGCAAAGCGCAGTTGAAGGTATGCCAGCTGTGTATGTTGACGACATGTCAGCTAATTTCTTGCGCCATGGCAATCCTGTGCAAGCCTATAAAGCTCCTATGGACGGCAGTGTGCAAGTGTATATTGGTGAAGATGAACAAGATGAAACGGCTGAATTTATTGGCGTGGGGGTAATTGACGATGATGGACAAGTCGCTCCTAAACGTATTGTTGTTATTTAGCCGCTATGCTTGGCTTAAGTCGTAGCTTTACTACATAGAGAATGACTAAGCACAGTAGAAGTAACAGGGAGTGAACAACTAAGCTGTATATTGCTTGGCAGTAAACATAGATTTAATTGTTGTAATATCTTCATTCTCTGTTAGAATGCGCGCTCTTTCGTTACCTCGGCTGGATTAGTGTTTGGCTCAGGTTGTTATGTTAACTCTGGATCTATAAATTTTTTATTAGGTTGGTAGAGTTTCACACTAAGGATTTATTATGGCTTTAAATGCTACAGAAAAAGCAGCTATCGTTGCTGAATACGCACAAAAAGAAGGTGATACAGGTTCACCAGAAGTTCAAGTTGCTTTGTTAACTACACAAATCAACCACTTACAAGGTCACTTCAAAGAGCACACGCATGATCACCATTCACGTCGTGGCTTATTGCGCATGGTTGCACAACGTCGTAAATTACTTGACTATTTAAAAGGTAAAAACGTTGTTCGTTACACTGCCTTAATTGGTAAGTTAGGTCTACGTCGCTAGTAGTCGCTTTGAACCTACTATGAATAAAGGAGCCTTTAGGCTCCTTTTTTGTTGGCATTAATAAAACTTACCCTGCAATATCACACCATAGAATTACCCTCAGTAATATCAAGCAATATAAAAAGTATCTATTCACTTAAGCAAAATACGATAACACTTGATTCTTGCTAGCAAATAATATTTAGGTCGGTATAATACGCTTGCCTAATTTTATTACAGCTTTTTAGGGATAAATTATTTAAACTTCGTTAGTGTTTAGCTAGATATTCAATAGCAATGTTAACTACTAACAAAACTTTAATCTTTTATTCATAATACAGCGATAAAGTAATACAAAGGCAAAAGACTAATCAATCAAACTGTATAATTTTTTGTTCAACTTAACCTATTTAGTGTTTAAGTGAATAAATAATTGTACAGATTGATTAAAATAATCAATGCGTTACTTTTTTGTATGGATAACATATAAAACAGAACGAACAAAAGAATTAAGGAAACATAGTAAATGTTTAACCCAGTCACAAAACAATTTCAATTTGGTAAACATACCGTAACACTTGAAACAGGTAATATTGCACGTCAAGCGTCTGCAGCAGTAATGGCAAGCATGGACGATACCAGTGTATTAGTTTCAGTAGTAGCAAAAAAAGAAGCCAAAGCAGGACAAGATTTTTTCCCGTTAACAGTAAACTACCAAGAGCGTACATACGCTGCGGGTAAAATCCCAGGAAGTTTCTTTAAACGTGAAGGCCGACCTTCAGAAGAAGAAACATTAATTGCACGCTTAATTGACCGTCCAATTCGTCCTTTATTTCCAGAAGGCTTCAATAACGAAGTACAAGTTATTATTACCGTTGTTTCTGTTAATCCAGAAATTGCCCCAGATATTATTTCATTAATTGGCACTTCTGCTGCGTTAGCAATTGCAGGCGTGCCATTTAGTGGCCCAGTTGGTGCTGCTCGAGTTGGTTATACCGACGGTCAATACCTTCTTAACCCGTTACAATCTGAATTACCAACAAGCCAATTAGATTTAGTCGTTTCAGGTACTGACTCTGCAGTATTAATGGTTGAATCAGAAGCTGACGTATTATCAGAAGAAGTCATGCTAGGCGCTGTTGTCTTTGGCCACGAGCAAATGCAAGTTGCTGTAGATGCAATTAAAGAGTTTAAAGCAGAAGTAAATACCCCTGCATGGGAATGGACTGCACCGGTTAAAAATGCTGAATTAGTCGCTAAAATTGCCGAATTAAGCGAAGCGCAACTGAACGAAGCTTATCAAATTACTGAAAAAACAGTTCGTTATGAAAAAATTGCTGAAATCCGTAATGCGGTTTTAGAGCAATTATTGGAACAAGATGAAGAACTTGACGTACAAGAAGCAAAAGATTTATTCCATGATTTAGAGAAAACAGTAGTCCGTGGCCGTATTACTGATGGCAACCCTCGTATCGATGGTCGTGATCCTGAATCAATTCGTGCCTTAGACGTAATGACAGGTGTATTACCACGCACGCATGGCTCAGCGGTATTTACCCGTGGTGAAACACAAGCCCTTGTTACGGCAACACTAGGAACTCAACGTGATGCGCAACGTTTAGACACCATTATGGGTGAAAAAACAGACGCCTTTATGCTGCACTATAATTTCCCTCCTTACTGTGTTGGTGAAACAGGTTTTGTTGGTTCACCAAAACGTCGTGAGATTGGTCATGGCCGCTTAGCCAAACGTGGCATGTTAGCAGTAATGCCAACGATAGAAGAGTTCCCGTATGCTGTACGTGTTGTTTCTGAAATTACAGAATCTAACGGTTCATCGTCAATGGCGTCTGTTTGTGGTACTTCACTTGCGCTAATGGATGCTGGTGTGCCAATTAAAGCTTCTGTTGCTGGTATAGCCATGGGCCTTGTTAAAGAAGGTGATAAATTCGTCGTGTTATCAGACATTTTAGGTGATGAAGATCACTTAGGTGACATGGACTTTAAAGTAGCAGGGACTACTGGTGGTATTACAGCACTACAAATGGACATTAAAATTGAAGGTATCACGCAAGAAATTATGCAAATTGCGTTAAACCAAGCAAAAGCAGCACGTACCCATATTTTAACGGTAATGGATCAAGCTATTAAAGGCCACAGAGAAGAAATCTCTGAGTTTGCACCACGCATACATACCTTAAAAGTAAGCCAAGATAAAATTCGTGACATTATCGGTAAAGGTGGTGCAACAATTCGTCAACTTACAGAAGAAACAGGTACAACGATTGAAATCGATGACGATGGCACGGTTAAAATTGCTGCTACCTCAGGTGTGCAAGCTGAAGACGCCATTAACCGCATAAAAGCATTAACAGCTGAAATTGAAGTAGGCACGCTTTACACTGGTACTGTGGTTCGCATTGTAGACTTTGGGGCTTTTGTTAATGTATTGCCAGGCAAAGATGGTTTAGTACATATTTCTCAAATTTCAGAAGAGCGCGTGAGCAATGTAAGCGATGTATTATCTGAAGGACAAGAAGTAAAAGTTAAAGTACTTGAAGTTGACCGCCAAGGCCGTGTACGTTTAAGTATTAAAGAAGCAACAGAAAAACCAGCAGAAGCAACACCTGCTGCTGAATAACCCTGTTGGTAAAGACAAGGCTAGATAATAATTTAGTCTATTAAAAAGGAGCCTTTTGGCTCCTTTTTTGTTAGTAAATCAAGTACAATCTAGATTCTACAAATTTGATTACTTCTAAGGCGCGTTAGTGAACTTATCCTTTATTGAATCTAAGTTTCAACCACTAGTATTCATGATACTTTTCATGATATTACCAACACAAGGCTGTGTATCAACCGATAGTTATAAAGCTAACACATCAGCCATGAATCAACTCGTCATTGCCGAGCCACTAGCAGTAAACTTTAAAAGTGAAATTGCTATTGCCCGTTTATCTGAGGTGATTAATCGTGTTAAAATCAGCGATGCTCAAAAAGCACAGTTATATTACGACCGGGGTGTATTATTTGACAGCGTGGGCTTGCGCTCCTTAGCTCGCTTAGACTTTTCACAAGCGTTACAATTAAAACCAGATATGACAGAAGCATACAACTTCATCGGCATACACCTTACCCAGCTAAGAGAGTTTGCTCAAGCGTATGAGCAATTTGACTCTGTATTAGAGCTAGACCCAGCACATGAATATGCCCATTTAAATCGCGGTATTGCACTGTACTATGGCGACAGGCCTGCCTTAGCTGCACAAGACTTTAATGACTTTCACTATCAACAAAGTGATGATCCCTACCGTTTATTATGGTTATATTTAGCCGAATATAAAATGAATCCAAGCTTAGCGAAAAAAATGTTAGAAGAAAGAGCAAGCGCGGTTGACGAGCGTACTTGGGCTAAACAAATTATATATTTATACCTTAATGACATTAGTCAAGGGGAGTTTGTCAATGATTTAACCCATGATGTTCAATCAAGGAAAGCACTAACAGATAGGTTATGTGAGGCTTATTTTTACTTAGGTAAATATAGCCAACTCCAGGGGGATGACATCGCAGCAGCAAATTACTTTAAATTGTCATTAAGCACCAATGTCTATGAATTTGTTGAGCATCGCTATGCGAAACTGGAGTTAGACCTCATGCGCACCAAAAAAGCGACACTGGCTGTGCCAACAACCGACTGAACCTAATGAAAAACAAACTGATCATCTGGTGTTTTTCGCTAATACTTTTAATAGGGTTGTCGAAAAGCACATTTGTTGTAGATGATTTTTTAACAAAAGTAATAAACGCTAACCAGCAAAGTAAAGCACAACTAAACGTTGCGCTAAAACGAAACAATATAGCGGCACTTAACCTTGCTTGGGAAAATTCACAACGCCATAGTGAGCAATGGCGTTTGTTAGCACAAAAGTTAGCGAAGCGAGACGCAGAGGCGGCTTATCAACTGGCAAACTATTATCAAGCCAAGAACAATACCTACCAAACCGTTTTTTGGTATAAAAATGCAATTCGGCTACAACATAAAAAAGCATCAATTGCATTAGCTCAGTATTACTTTAAACATAACAACTTAACAGCGGCATCGGAAACCCTTGCAGTATTTGCAAAATTTGCAAAAATCAAGCCTGAAAAACTCGCAGTGGCGGCGATCATACTCAAGGTTACAATTGCTGTTAGACAAGGCAAGGTGAGCGAGGCGGAAAAGTTGTTCAATACTTACCATGCGATATTACAAAAAACAGCAGCAGGGCAGTTATTGTTAGCCGATCTACATAAGTATCAAGTCTTGCCTAATATCAATAAGTTGGCTAAAGCAAAACAGCCAACACCAAGTTGTGCTAACAGTATCCAACTCTTTGCTACGAATTTGGCGCACTTAAAGCACCTAGAAAGCATTATTGCAAGCTTTAAAGGGAAAGATATAAGTAAGGCTGTTTGTTTTCCCCCTGTGCGTTATATGGCTATTAATGCGCTTGACTGTAGCAATAATAAAAATTTAGCCATTAGCTGCAACGAGCAGACTTGGCAACCCTGGGTTAAAACAGTCAACACTCGGTACTTAGGGTTGATGTTACCCCAAGGTGGCGCTAATGTTCATCGGGGAATACTATACTTTGACGCCCAAGACACGGTAGATGTGTTCGCACATGAAGTGAGTCACTTATTAGGTTTTGTCGACGAATACCCCTTACCTGCCGGACATGTAACCTGTCAGGCACCGCAAAAAACAGCTTTTTCACACAATATTGCCGTGTTAAAAAAACGTTACCAAGGCAGTAAAGAAGCAGTGCGGGCGAGTATTTTAAAACAATTAGCTTGGGCAAAGTACATTAAAAATACTACCCCCATTGTACAGCTAGCAACAGATATTAGCGGCAAACAGTTTTGGCTGTTAGGTACACCAGACGCATACCAAGATGAAGTAGGTCTATTCCACGCTAAAAGCTGTAACAGGCTAAATGCGCAATTGAAAAGCGAACATGGTGCTTTTAAGGGGGTATCAACGCGCACAAAGCTGCAGTATTCTTCGTTAAGTTTCCCACCACTGTATCGTCATGTATTACAAGCAAACAAGGTAGATTATAGAATGCCTAGTTTTCATTACAATATAGCGTTAGCTTATTTTCAACAAGATGATAACGGTAATAATCGTAAACACGGCAGCTACTGGGTTAAGCAAGCTGAGCGCTGGGAAAGTACAGAAAGTCGACGCATAAAAGTACGAAGGGGCGAATTTTAATGCCCAATAAAGTGGATGATTTTAGCGAGGTAATTATTTAATTATACCTAATGTTGTTTTCGTTGGCGCTACGTCTTCTTTATTTATTGGTATGTTATTATCAATAGCGCTGTTGTAGGTTACAAGTGTGATATCCGTATTTGATTTTACTTTAGCTGTTGGCCACATCGTAAAGTTACTAATATAATTAGTTGGCTCTGCCTTTTCTGATAGCTTGGTATCAACAGCTCTTTTGTTCGATCTTAAAAACCATGAATATAACCCCATAAGATACTCCTGTATAACCTTATTACAGGTTGTTATTATATATCAGACCGCGTTAAATTACCTGTGTAAATTAATTTTGTCGCATCCGAACTAAGAGATCTAAGGTTTATACGATATAATTGTGACAAGAGTATGATCTTATTTTTACAAGTAGACCCCACCAATGAAGCATTTTAATTCAGCGCAGTTTCGTCAAAATTTCCCGCTTATTCGTCAGAACAGTATAACAGGGCAGCCAGGTCAAACTAACTCGGCAATTGTCTATTTTGATAATGGCGCTACGACACAAAAACCTGATGCAGTTATTACCAGTTACCAACATTTTTATCACAATATTAATGCTAATGTTCACCGGGCCTCGCATAACTTAAGCGCTAAAGCAACAAGTGCCTTTGAACAAGCTCGGCACACAGTTAAACGCTTTATTAATGCACAAAGCACGAAAGAAATTATTTGGACCAAAGGCACCACAGAAAGCATTAACTTAGTGGTATCAACGTTAGGCAAACAACTACTTAGCGCTGGCGATGAAATTATTTTAGCGGTCAGTGAGCACCACGCTAATATTGTGCCTTGGCAGTTACTTGCACAGCAAACGGGCGCAGTCATTAAAGTGGTCACATTAGATAAAGCTGGGCGGGTTGATCTTAGCCATCTTGAACAACTGATCACCCAGCAAACAAAAGTTATTTGTTGCGCGCATGTCTCTAATATTTTAGGGAAAATAAACCCCATTACTGAGATAGTTAACAAAGCCAAAGCCGTGGGTGCTATTACCGTTATAGATGGTGCTCAAGCAGTTGCACACTTTCCGGTTGACGTGCAAGCGCTCAATTGTGACTTTTATGTCTTCTCAGCGCATAAAATGTATGGGCCAACGGGCGTAGGTGTGCTTTATGGTAAACAAGCACTACTTGAAACCATGCCACCTTATCAATCAGGCGGTGAAATGATCGACACTGTCAGTTTTAACAAAGCAACCACCTTTAATACATTACCGTTTAAGTTTGAAGCCGGTACGCCAAATATTGCCGGTGTTATCGCTTTTGCACAAGCCATTGCTTTTATTGGCCAGTATGAGCATGTGGAAATGACGGCTTATGAGCAGCACTTAACACAATACTGTTATCAAGCGTTAAGTAAAATTCCTAGTATTGAGTTTTTGGTTGGCCAAGCGCCTGACGTTCCGGTAATTGCTTTTACAGTGAAAGGCAATCATAACCATGATATAGCAACAAGCCTTGATAGCTATGGTGTTGCAGTACGTAGTGGGCATCATTGTGCCATGCCATTAATGGAATACTTTGAGTTGTCAGGCTGCCTAAGAGTTTCTATGGCAGCTTATAATAGCGTTGAGGAAATCGATCACTTTATTGGGGCGTTGCTTAAGGTGGTTGAAATAGATAATACCGACGATAACAATAATGTCATTGCGCAACAGCAACAAAGCGCAGTAGTGAAACAGTCTCACAACAATGCACAGAATAAAGACGTCGTAGGTGCTGAAATAATTCAGCAATTTTCCACGCTTAAAAGCTGGGACGCTCGTCATCGAGAGATTATGTTGTTAAGTAAGCAATTGCCGCGCTTAAATAAAGCCCTCAGAGGTGAACAGAGTTTAATTAATGGGTGCGAAAGCCAAGCTTGGCTTGTCGCTAAAAAAGGCTCTCAGGGCGTATTTAGTTTTAAAGCAGATAGCGACGCTAGAGTGATTCGTGGTTTATTGGTGATAGTGCTAGCTGTATTTAATGGTAGAACAGCACAGCAAATAAAGTCTTTTGATATTCACCACTACTTTGACACCCTCGGGTTAATGCAGCATTTAAGTCCATCACGGGGGAATGGTGTTTTAGCAATTGTCGATAAAATACAATCATTGGTCGACGATCTATAATAGAAACACAGTAATTCACTTGGCTATACCTAGGGTGACTGGGTAAAAGCATGTTAACTAAGCTGATCTTGGTTGAATAAATGACGCTGTCCCAGCTATTTTTTGCTGACCTTTTGGTTAAATTTACTTGTATTCGACTCGCTATTGGGATTGAGAGCAACGTCGCCATGGCGTATTTGAACCAGCACAAGTAGGCAATAGTTTAATATAGTAAAATTGCTATTTGGTTTAAGAACGATAAATAGAGTCTGCTGCGTAATAAAGACGGATAAACAATGGGATAGAATAGCTTAATTTATAACAGTGTTATAAAGGGAAAGTTAAGACTTTTAAAAGTGGTACCCGGAGACGGACTTGAACCGTCACACTCTATGAGCGAGGGATTTTAAATCCCTTGTGTCTACCAATTCCACCACCCGGGCAATATATTTATTAATTATAAACTAAAAAATAATGGGAGTATTTTTATAGTAGGTTGGTACCTACTTTTACATTTCTAAATCTGAAAATTGGAACTGATAATAAGATAATTCTTATTAACGTAATTTGCGACATTCACTTTGCTTTTGGCAAGAGGTCATATTTTCATTTGAACATACACTACTAAAAGTTGGAGCGGCTAACGAGACTCGAACTCGTGACATTCACGTTGGCAACGTGATGCTCTACCAGCTGAGCTACAGCCGCTTCATTAGAGCTTGATGTACATTTTTACTATGCCACTAATAAAGTATTCGCAAAAATTGGAGCGGCTAACGAGACTCGAACTCGTGACATTCACGTTGGCAACGTGATGCTCTACCAGCTGAGCTACAGCCGCTTCATTAGAGCTTGTACTTTGTAACACCTTCATTTCGTTAAAAATGAGCGCGCATTTTAGCGTATTTAAAATCTTTTGACAAGTAAAAATAACACTAAATTTAATTCTCAACTCTTGTTAATGAAATGGTACCCGGAGACGGACTTGAACCGTCACACTCTATGAGCGAGGGATTTTAAATCCCTTGTGTCTACCAATTCCACCACCCGGGCATAATGGAGGCGGGTCCCGGAGTCGAACCGAGGTCCACGGATTTGCAATCCGCTGCATAGCCATTCTGCCAACCCGCCATTTTATCAACACGAGTTGAGGAAATTTACTTTTGTTGAATACTATCAACCTTAGCACTAAAAAACGCTGTGTAAGAGACGAGTCTCATTCACCTAAGTCGCTACCATCACCTTGCCAAGGTGTTAGGTTATTAGCAGAAGTTATAATTAACAATTTCCCTTCAACAAATAACAAACTTATATTTAGTGCTCAACATTCAAAATAAATGTTAGAAAATGGAGCGGCTAACGAGACTCGAACTCGTGACATTCACGTTGGCAACGTGATGCTCTACCAGCTGAGCTACAGCCGCTTCATCGGTTGACTCCCTGTCAACGGAAACGCATTCTACATCGTATTACGTTACAGTCAACTAATTAATTCTTTTTTTCTTTCGACTGGTTAAAATTCAGCTCATTTGGCGCTATAGCAAACAAATTTATCCTTTTAATTCTGGTAGTGCGGCTTTAAAGTAATCTACCAAGGTAGAAATGGTTAAAATAGTCGCAATAAAATAGAAAAAATAGGCTGCATAATTAATTACTTCATGGGGTAAGTAAAATAAAATTAATGGAATATCATAATCAGGTCGCCAGATTAACCCCATAATGCCCAGCATTTGCGCTGCAGTTTTATATTTACCCATATCAGACACGGCAATAAGATCTCGTTTACCGCGTGATGACATAAACTCTCGTAAGGCACTGATAAAAATTTCTCGGGCAATCATCATAATAGCAGGAATAGCGATTAACCAACTTTGATAATCTTGCACTATCATTACTAAAGCGGCGACTACCATTAATTTATCAGCCACAGGGTCTATAAAAGCGCCAAAAGCCGAAGACTGATTTAATTTACGTGCTAAGTAGCCATCTAAAGCATCGCTTACTGCCGCAATCCAAAATACCGCAAAAGCTCCAAAGTGACTCCAAGATAAAGGCAAATAGAAAATTATTAAAAATATAGGAATCAGAATGATCCTAAATAAGGTGATTTGGTTAGGTAATGTCCACATAGTATTTATTTAGAAATGTAACAGCAAAAGTTCTTTTTCCATTCTACACAGTATTATTCGTTATATACAGTCACTTGTTGTGCAAAGCATCATAAATCTTTTGCGCCAATGCTTTGCTAATACCAGGTACCTTTTCTAACTCGGCCACGTTAGCTTTACTTACTTCTTGTAAGCCCCCTAAGTGTGTTAGTAATGCTTGCCGTTTTTTAGCGCCTATACCCTCAATTGATTCTAATACAGACTTTTTGCTCGCTTTTTGCCTTTTGGCTCTATGACCTGTAATGGCAAAACGGTGAGACTCATCACGAATATGCTGCACTAAATGTAAAGCAGGGGATGTCGCCGGTAACGAAATTAACTGATGAGAACCTGCTAAAATAAGCGTTTCTAACCCAGGCTTTCTTGACTCACCTTTAGCAACCCCAACAAGTAAAGGAATTTTGTCCAAGCCTTGTGCTGTGCTTAATTGCGCAAAAAAGTCTTCGGCTTTAGCTAGCTGCCCTTTACCACCATCAATAAAAACAATGTCAGGTAATTTTTTTAATGACTCTACATCGTCTGCTTTTATTTTTCCGTATCGTTTGTTTAAGGCGAAAGCCATCGCAGCATAATCATCTCCGGGGGTAATACCATAAACATTGTAGCGCCGGTAATCAGACTTAAGCGGGCCTTCTTGGTTAAAAACAACGTTTGAGGCAATGGTTTGCTGCCCCATGGTATGACTAATATCAAAACATTCAATACGGTGAATACCATTGGCTAACTCAAACACTTCATTCAAAGCCGCGAACCTAGCACGCATTGATTCTTTATGGCTATTACGGGTAATTAACGCTGTTTGGGCATTTGTTGCGGCTAATTTTAAATACTGACGGCGTTCAGAACGAATTCTGGTCGATATTTTAACCTCGTGTTCTGACTGGTTCGATAGGAGTGCAGCCAGCTCGGTTAGTTGCTCAAAATCATGGGGAACCACGATTTCTTTTGGTATTATGCCTTCATTGACGCCACTACCTAATTCATTTCCTAAATAATGTTGGCCAATAAACGCTTGTAAAACCTCTTCATCACTAGTCTCGCTAGGAACAACAGGAAAGTAACTTTTGCTACCTAGTATTTTGTGATCACGAATGCACAATAAGTGAAGACAAACTTGCGATTTAAGACGAAATAAACCAATAACGTCCATTTCAGCAGCAATGCCACTAACATGTTGTTGCTGCTGTACTTTACGCAAAGTGGTAATTTGGTCTCTGTACTTAGCTGCTTGTTCAAAATTAAGCTGTTTACTTGCAAGCTCCATTTTGTCAACAAGCTGTTCAATGACCATTGAGCTTTTACCTTTTAAAAATAATTTAGCTAAGCTCACTTGTTGTTGGTAGTCTTGTTGGGACACTTTATCAACACAAGGAGCTAAGCAGCGTCCTAGTTGGTATTGTAAGCAAGGACGAGATCTGGCTTTATAATAGCTGTCTTCACACTGCCTAATCGGAAATATTTTTTGCATTAAACGCAAGCTTTCCCAAACAGCACCAACTGTAGGGTAGGGGCCAAAGTACTCACCTTTGGTGCGTTTACCACCACGATGCAAACCAAGCTTTGGGTGTTTGTGGTCTGTAATTAATAGATAAGGATAGGATTTATCATCTCGCAGTAAAATATTATATTTTGGCTGGTATTTTTTAATGTAGTTATTTTCAAGTATTAACGCTTCGCCCTCTGTGTGAGTAACGGTTACGTCAATTGCACAAATTTGCTTCACCAATGCCTTTGTTTTTACTGAACCAACATCTTGGCGGAAGTAGCTGGCTAAGCGTTTATTAAGTTGCTTAGCTTTGCCAACATAAATAACTGTTCGTTCGGCATTATACATTCGATAAACACCTGCCTGATCGGTGACTGAGCGCAAAAAAGATCCGCTATCAAAACTGGGCTTTGGTGTGGGGTCAGTGTGTGACAAAATTATAATCTTTCTGTGTTTATCATGCCATGGCGAATAGCTAAATGCGTTAACTCCACATCGTTGCCAACATTTAATTTATTAAACATGCGATACCGATAACTATTAATTGTTTTCGGGCTTAAATGTAAGCTCTCAGAAATAGTAGGCACTTTCTCACCACGCGTGATCATCAACATTATTTGTAATTCGCGATCAGACAAACCATTAAACGGATTTTCTTCTGTTGTTTTTAATTGGCTTAAAGCCATTTGTTGGGCTATGTCAGCTGGCAAGTATCGTTGACCACAGTGAACAGCTCTAATGGCATTAATCATTTCACTTGATGCAGTTCCTTTCGTAAGATAGCCTGCAGCACCAATTTTCATTACTTTGCTAGGTAAGGGTTCTTCTGTGTGGGCGGTAAGCATAATTATTTTTATGTCAGGCGCTAAGCGTAAAATTCTTTTCGTCGCTTCTAACCCGCCCATGCCTGGCATATCCATATCCATTAAAATAACATCGGGTTGTGCTAGGCGACAAAGTGTAATTGCATCTTCGCCAGTGGCACATTGATTAATAACTTTAAAACCCCTAACTTCATTCAGTAATTTGTTGATACCAGCACGCACTAACTCGTGGTCATCAACTAATAATATTTTTATCAATGGAATTTACCTTTATAACTCGTTATTTTTTAGCCAATTATTAAGTAAGCCAATTTGTCCATTTTTATAGGCAGCATAGGTCAAGCGTACTGCATTGCTTAAAATAATACTATCTGACCAGTTAGTTTGCTCAGAAATTAGCTGGTAACACACCTTTGCTTCGGGTGATAAATAGCCACGCATCTCTTGTTTACCACGTTCTTTTTGTCGTTCTCGGTAGCGTTTTTGTTTTTCGGCGTTGGTGAGTGCTTGCTTCTTTTTTGTCGTATCGTTCATATTTATCTCGATGCGCTTTATAAATTTTTATAAAGACATTCATATTACGCTGACCACTTAATTTTGCAATAAGGCAGTAAAGTTAATATAAAAAATTACCAGTAAAATAAGCGTGATGGTGGCTTTTTAGTCAATAAAACTTGATTTTTATCATTTTAACGACTTTATTTTACTGTTCAGAGTTGTTTAGAGTACAAGTGTTCGCTAAAGTAACCTCCAATAACTACGACAGTCTACAATAAACAACACATATAGGTAAAAATACTGATGGCAATGGCACAACAAAGTTCGTACAGCAAAGAAGATTTAGTAAAAGCAGGCTCCGGCGAAATGTTTGGTGAAGGTAACTCTCAACTTCCTTCAGACAACATGCTGATGATGGATCGTATACTTAAGGTCACAGAAGAGGGTGGTGAGTTTGGTAAAGGATTTATTGAAGCAGAGTTAGACATTTCACCAGACTTATGGTTTTTCGACTGTCACTTCAAAGGTGATCCCGTTATGCCAGGTTGTTTAGGTTTAGATGCCATGTGGCAATTGGTTGGTTTTTTCCTCGCATGGACCGGTGGCCCAGGCAGAGGGAGAGCTTTAGGTGTAGGTGAAGTGAAGTTTACTGGGCAAATCTTACCTACAGCTAAAAAAGTAACTTTTAGAATAGACTTTAAACGAGTTATTAAACGCAAGTTATATATGGGGTTAGCAGACGGTACCGTCAGTGTTGATGGCCGTGAAATATATTTTGCTAAAGATTTAAAAGTTGGCTTGTTTACGGATACAAGCAAGTTTTAATAAAAGTAATCATTATTTGGGGCGATCATTTGTGAGCAAGGTAAAATGAATGCCCCTTTAATGTGATATTTACTCGTTTAGTGTGCTCATTATAGCAGCGTAACAATTAACTTGTTTCATCCGCAGGTATAACAGTCTGCTTATCTTCAGGGGTAATTGGCGCGTTAAAGGGAATATTAAAATCTTCAGACAACTCAAAATCACCATCAGCTGACACTAGCTTGTCTTCTTTAAATGTTACGGTAAATAGTTTTTGCGTGTCAAACTTTGTACTTCGGCCAGACTTAAATCGATAGACATAATTCCATGTGTCGTTATCAAACGCGTCAAGTAAAACCGGGCTGCCTAGCACAAACTTAACTTGTTCTTTGGTCATCCCCACTTGTATTTTATCAATATTTTTTTGTTCAAGATAATTTCCTTGCGGAATATCAATACGGTACACCCAACTTGAGCAGGCAGAAAGTGATAAGGCTAAGGCAATAATGGAGGAGCGAAACAACATGAAGTTCTATTTTCCTTAAATATAAATCAATACAATCAAATGACAATGTATAAAATGCTCACCGAGATAAACTATTTACCCAGGTACTTTTGAACAATTTGTTAATAGTAACCAAGCATGGCTTTAGTTACAAAGCTATTTTTCATAAATTTCCTACTAACGGCGCAATTAACTTGCTAATAACTCTTTTGCATTGGCTAAACTATGCTCAGATATTTTATCACCAGCCAGTAAACGTGCTATTTCTTGGACGCGGCTTTGTTCACTTAGTTCCGTTACTTTTGTTTCTGTGTGTTCACCATCGGTTAGTTTACTAACAAAAAACTGTTGATGTCCTTTACAAGCGACTTGTGGTAAATGGGTCACACAAATTACTTGCGTGTTTTTTGCTAACTCTTGTAGTTTACTGCCAACCCTAGCTGCCGTAGGGCCACTTATGCCCACATCTACCTCATCAAAAATTAGGGTAGGGGTCACCACTTTATCAGCTAAAATAACTTGCATAGCTAAACTTATCCGCGATAGTTCTCCTCCAGATGCTACCTTGTTCATTGCTTCCAACGCCTGGCCTGGGTTTATACTTACTTCAAAAGCCACTTTATCGACACCATTAGCTGACATACCGGCACTATAACTAGCACTTTCGCTAGGATTAACTTCCTTGGCACGGTTCGTGTTATTAAGCCGAGTACTGGTTGCGTTACTTGAGTCAATTGCAATGTTAAATTGGCCATGGGGCATATTCAGCGCTTGCATGTTTTTACTAATTTTTTCGCTTAATTTCTTTGCTGCTTTTTTTCTAGAGATGGTTAAAGCTAAAGCACAGTCTTGGTAGCTTTGTTCAGTTTTTACAATAGCTTCAATAATATCATCAATCCTTGACTCATCATTTGACATCTCACTTAACTCTTGCACCAGTGCTTGATGAAAACTTACTAATGTTTCGGGCGATAAACTGTGCTTTTTAGCGAGTTGTAATGCAGTTGAATAACGCTCTTCAATTAAAGCGTATGCTTGAGGATCTAATTCCAGATCTTGATAGTAATGTCTAAGGTCAGCAGAGGCTTCTTCAACTTGCAAAACAGAGTCGTTCAGCATAGTGGCAACATTGGCAAGCCTTTTATCTAGGCGGGCAAGTGCGGCAATGTTTTCACTGCAATGCCTTAAGGAGTCTAGTACGTTAAAACTGTCACTTTCGGCTAGGGTTTGCAATGACTGTAGTGTTGTGTCAAGTAAGTCTTGCGCGTTAGCGTGGCGCTTATAATCACTTTCTAATGTTTCAAATTCACCTGCTTGTAGGGAAAAGTCGTTAAGTTCATTAACTTGATACTGCAACAATTGTTGCTGGGCTTCACGTTGCTGCTTATTTTGCTGTAATAAAGTTAGCTCTTTATTTAACTTATGCCACTGTTGATAGTAATGTCTCACTTCGTCAAGTAGTACTTGGTGGTTGGCGTATTCATCAAGGAGTTTACATTGTTGGCTTGACTTAACAATAAGCTGATGATCATGTTGTCCATGAATGTTAATCAGTAGTTGCCCTACTTCTTTAAGTTGTACTAGGGGCACTTGACTACCATTGATGTAGGCTTTAGAGCGCCCCTCAGCCGAAATCACCCGCCGCAAAATGCACTCACTGCTAGGCTCTATTAAAAGGTCATGCAGCTTTAGCCATTGTTGTGCACTTTTATTCTTTTTAATCTCAAACGTGGCGGCAAGTTCCGCTTTGTTGCTATTAGGGCGAACGACATTGGTTGTTGCTCTATCGCCTAAACATAAACCTAATGCATCGATAGCAATAGACTTACCCGCACCCGTTTCACCGGTAATGGTAGTCATACCGGCTTGCCAGTCGATATCAAGGGATTTAACAATGGCAAAGTTTTGAATATTTAGATGTAAAAGCATATGTTACCACGTAATTTACTGTGTAAATGTATACCTGTTAATTTATACAGTAAAATGGTTTTGTGCAAATGTTTTTGTTAATATTTCTGCTATTATTGAGTGTTGTTAAATATTAAATAATTTTTTCAATTAGTTAATGCATAGTACACAGTAAAACATAATTAATATAGTTTATTACCCCAGCCCAGTTTACAGCGTAATACGTTAAAATAATCATGGTCGAGTGGGTGCACTAAGCGTATTGTATAAGGGCTTTTTTTAATAATAACTTCATCACCTGGCATAACGGCCAAAATAACATGACCATCACAACTTACTTGTAAACTCTCTTGGTTTTCATTGGCAAGTATCAGCTTAATTTCACTATCGCCATCAACCACAATAGGCCGGCTGGTAAGAGTATGAGGAAACATAGGGACTAAAGCTAATGCATTTAAATTGGGTGTTAAAATAGGGCCGCCAGCTGACATAGAATAAGCAGTTGACCCTGTTGGTGTTGCAATAATTAACCCGTCTGAGCGTTGGCTAAACATGAAAGAATTATCAATGTGCACTTCAAACTCTATCATGCTCGCGACTTTGCCCGCATGTAAAACAGCTTCATTTACTGCACTGTTAGCACTTTTTAGCTTGCCATGTCGGTAAACTTCAGCTTCAATAATGAAGCGTTGTTCACAGCGTGATTTACCATTTAAAATATCCATTAACGGGGGGATGATATCATCAGGAGATAAGTCGGTTAAAAAGCCTAAATTACCTCGGTTAACACCAATAACAGCTATGTTATAACAAGCCAAAACGCGGGCAGCGCCAAGCATGTAACCATCACCACCAACCACAATGGCAAGATCAGCCTGTTCACCAATTTCAGTCAGTGAGCTAATAGTCATATTGGTAATGGTTACGGTATTGGCAACTGAGGTTTCTACTAATACCTTATACTCATTTTCAATTAAGTATTGATGTAGTGCTGCTATGGTAGCGTTTGCACCTTGATGGTTAGGCTTACCAATTAGCCCAATTGTTTTATAGTGTTGAACCATTATAATGTCATCATTAATTTGTTTAATCGGTTAAGGGAAGTTTCCCTTTATTTGTATGGCTTGTAAAGTTTGTATTTGATATTATTCTTTTAATTTATGATTAAGGCTAGCGATCAACCTTTGCTTTTACAACCTTGGTTTTATATAAGGGAGTAGGTTTATCTCGCAACCTTTTATTAATCAGCCTTAACTTGGCTCCTTTTATATCAATTAATTTATTCAAATTGTTATAAAAGCTTGAATAGCGAAAGCTTGTCCCCATTATTAGTTTCATTGCGTTTTTATTATTGTAAAGTTACTAAGATTTAATTGGAGTTTTTTATGACTACAGAGTCAACAAAATCAGAAGAGCAGTTATCAGCAGAGCAATTAGCGGAAGAAGTTGTGCAACAAGCTGAAGAGCAAGTGGAAGAGCAGCATGAGCATGCCAATGATGCTATTAGCGCAGAGCAAGAGCGTATTAATGAATTAGAGCTGAGTTTAGCAGCGGCGCAAGCAACGGTTACTGATCAAAAAGATTCCGTTATTCGCGCTAAAGCTGAAGTAGACAATATTCGTCGTCGCTCAGCACAAGATGTTGAAAAAGCGAAAAAATTTGCTTTAGAAAAATTTGCCGGTGAGATATTGATCACAGTAGATAATTTAGAGCGAGCTTTACAAAACATTGATAAAGACGATGAAAGCAATGTTGCTATCATTGAAGGCGTTGAACTGACTTTACAAGGTTTAATATCTTCATTAGAAAAGTTTGGAGTCAAAGCCGTAGACCCTCAGGATCAACCATTTAACCCAGACTTACACCAAGCCATGTCTATGCAAGAAGTAGAAGGGGTTGCACCTAATACTGTTGTTGCCGTCATGCAAAAAGGTTATGAGCTAAATGGCCGTTTAATTCGCCCTGCAATGGTAATGGTGTCAAAAGCAGCCCCCAGTGTTAACGAAACAGCATAACGTCTAAAGTAAGCTATTATTAATTTAGTATTGAAGTTTTTAAAAAAGCCAAGGTATTTACTTGGCTTTTTTTTGTCCAATAAAGTTGGTTATCATCAGTAGCAAAAAAGTAATAGCGGCTTAGCCTATTATTTACGCTATCGCTCTTCTTTTTATTAAAAAGAGTTATTCTTCCACCTTGAGGTATTGTAATTTGTTGGCAACACCATCCCATTCTTTTGCATCAGTTGGGGCTGCCTTTACCTCGGTAATTCTTGGCCATATTTGCGACAGCTGGGCATTTAATTCAACAAAGCCCTTTTGCTCCTCAGGCACCTCATCTTCTTGAAAAATGGCACCAGCGGGGCACTCAACCGGGCATAAATCGCAATCTATGCAATCGTCAGGGTTGATCACAAGAAAATTTGGTCCTTCAAAAAAAGCGTCAGCGGGGCATACCGCAACGCAATCTGTATATTTACAACGAATACAATTATCGGTGACAACAAAAGCCATCATTATTCCTTTGTTCTGTTTTGGTAGATCATACCTTGCTTTTGGCTAAATACAATATTTTGTGTGAATTGCCACTAACGAAAAGCATAATTTACTAGACTAGTCATTAGTCATATATTTCAATTGGTATGGTTCTCAGTATCAGGTAAAATGCACAGATAAACTACTTACCTTTCTCATTCTGGATTGCAAATCATGTTGCGTTTAACCGATATTAAATTACCTTTGGACCATTCAGCTGACGCTATTGAGCAGGCCATTTTTGATAAGTTGGCTATTACTAACGCTGAATTAGTGAACTTTACCGTGTTTAAGCGCGGTTATGACGCGCGTAAAAAAAGCAATATAGTCCTTATTTACACCTTAGACGTAAAAACAAGCAAAGACGACGAATTACTCGCTAGGTTTAAGGGCGACTCGCAGGTTAAAATAACGCCAGATATGGAATATAAATTTGTAGCGCAAGCACCTGAAAAACTTAAACAACGCCCTGTGGTCATTGGTATAGGGCCCTGCGGATTGTTTGTTGGTTTGGTGTTGGCTCAAATGGGGTTTAACCCTATTATTTTAGAGCGAGGTAAAGAGGTAAGAGAGCGCACTAAAGACACGTTTGGCTTTTGGCGTAAAAAAATATTAAATACCGAGTCGAATGTACAATTTGGTGAAGGTGGTGCGGGTACTTTTTCTGACGGGAAACTCTACAGCCAAGTAAAAGACCCTAAACATTATAGCCGTAAAGTGCTGCATGAATTTGTTGAAGCGGGCGCACCAAGTGAAATTTTATATGTAAGCAAGCCCCACATTGGCACGTTTAAGTTAGTGACCATGGTTGAAAAAATGCGTGCTAAAATTATTGAACTGGGCGGTGATGTTCGCTTTGGCGAAAGAGTAGAGCAAATTCATTTTGAGCATGATAAGAGTATCAAATTTGATCAAGACGAACTAACTGACTTTAGCGCGAAACAAGTCACAGGCCTAACATTAGCCAGTGGTGAGCATATTGTAACGCAGCATATTGCGCTGGCCATCGGTCATAGCGCAAGAGATACCTTTAAAATGCTTTATAATGAGGGAGTTTATATAAAAGCAAAACCTTTTTCAGTGGGCTTTCGTATTGAACATGAACAATCAGTAATAGATGAAGCACGTTTTGGTAACCATGCCGGCAATGCCATTTTAGGCGCTGCCGATTACAAGCTGGTGCATCATGCCAGCAATGGGCGCAGTGTTTATAGTTTTTGTATGTGTCCCGGTGGCACAGTCGTCGCCGCCGCATCAGAAGCTGGCCGGTTAGTAACAAACGGGATGAGTCAATACTCGCGCCACGAGCGTAACGCTAATAGCGCTATTGTTGTTGGTATTGATCCTAAAGACTTTAATCAAGGTAAATTTGCAGCTAAAGATAACACTGTACTAGCTGGTATTGAATTTCAGCGTCGCATAGAAGAACAAGCCTTTAGCATGGGCGGTGCAAACTATGACGCGCCGGTACAGCTTGTAGGAGATTTTTTGGCAGGTAGACAAAGTGGCGAACACGGCGGTGTTACTCCATCATACAAGCCAGGGGTCGTTTATTGTGATTTAAGTGACGCTTTACCTGATTACGCCATAAGCGCCATTCGAGAAGCATTGCCGGCGTTTGAACGAAAGATCAAAGGTTTCTCTATGGATCAAGCTATATTAACTGCGGCTGAAACACGTACGTCTTCACCGATTCAAATTACAAGAAATAAAGAAACACTACAGAGTTTGAATGCAAAAGGTTTGTACCCAGCAGGTGAGGGAGCCGGTTACGCAGGCGGCATTTTATCAGCAGGTATTGATGGTATTAAAGTAGCCGAAGCAATGGCATTAGCCATGTTGACTGAAGTATAGACGAGGCTTTTTACTTTTTAGCTGTGTGGGCATGGTATTCGCCTCAGTCTCAGGTAATAGGACAATAAATTCCTCACCACCCCACCTTGCTGCAATATCACCAGAGCGTAATATTGTTGATAAAATTTACGAAAACTGCGCTAGTACTTTATCGCCAACCATATGGCCAAATTCATCATTAATTTGCTTGAAAAAATCAAGAACTATCATCAAAATTGCCGAAATACCTTCTTGCCGAGCCACATAGCTCAAGTGATCTATTAACGTCGACATAAAGTAATGACGGCATAACAGTACAATAAATATCAAGCCAGCCCCAATAGTAAGATAATAAAGCAAGGTATAATCAATTTCCTTAACAATTTGCACCTTACGCCATTTGTTTAATATGTCATTGTGTTATTTCGTTGTGATATGTCCTAACGCTTGGTTAAATTATGGCACAAAGTGGTCACTAGACTTTGTAAAGTCAATACGCAATTTATCTTGCAAGGAAATCCAGCCGTTAATTTTGAGTGCTCAAGTTAAATTGATTAATGTGTATGCTAATAGCAACTTTATCTCAGGCACGGGAAATAAAGGGCAGGGCTAACATACTTTATTTCTACCATTTTCCTTTGCTTTATATAATTGGATGTCCGCACGTTTAATCCATTTTTCAGGGGTATCATCAGTTTTGTACTCAGCCACGCCTATCGATAATGTGAGCTGTATATTAGACTCAAATTGATGTTGCGCAATAAGACTACGCAACTTTTCTGCTAGTTGTTGGGCTGAGTCTACACTCATATTCAATGGCACAATGATAAACTCATCTCCCCCGTATCGGTATAACGAGTCTAATATGCGAGTATGCTTTCTTATGATGTCACATGTGGTTATTAGAATATTGTCGCCAATCGCATGCCCGTGCGCATCATTCACTTCCTTAAAGCAATCTAAATCAATCAGTAATAAACACATAGGGTAAGTGCCCCTGCGCTGACTGATGATCAACTCAGATAGTTTATTATCAAGAGCGCGTCTATTACCTGTAGCGGTTAATGAATCAATCGCGGCGAGTTTCTCTGTGTCTACGAGCTTAATTTCATATGAACGAAATATAATAAAGGCCAAGCCTGAAGTTAATATGGTGGTAATGGATATGGTTAATACTTCTATAGTGTTGGGCTGAGTTGGTGTTATAGATAGTGCTACGGTTATTAGTGCTAGACATAAGCCTGTCGCTGGTTTTGGTGGCACTAAATAATAAAGACCAATAAAAATGGGGTACAGCCAATATATTTGGGATAGCCCTTTTACAGCAATACTCATAATGACAGCAACAGCTAAAAAGGCAGCGAGTAAATATTTGGCAAGATCAACTTTTTGGCTTATAAAAATAAAGGTAAAAAAAACAATAAAGGTAAGAGATATTACTGCATCAATAATAGCAATGGTGGTATCACCGTTGTGCCAGCGGATCAAAGCAAAGGGAAGTATCAGCAATGCAGCTAAACCACTTATAGATAACAATACAATTTCAGTGACACTTCTACTGCCTTTCATATATGCTCTGTTTGGTGTGTTTTCTCTTTGTCTATAGGCTAATTATCAAAAACTAAGTGATAATGTTTAGCCTTAATATGGCATATAGCGAAAGATAGTCAAAACATTTATTTTTACCACTTGCTAGCTGCGCTAGTTTTATCGCTAAATTATACCGCTTTTAACTCGTCACTTTTGTTACGGCACTTATCGGGTTACCACCGACTAAGGGGCAAGTGCATTTTATGATGTGATAGTGCATGCATATGCTTAATTCATTTGCTATAATCCTGAGCCTGATTTTTAGAGTGCGATTTAGCGACGAAGAGAAGCGCCTTAATATGCTTGTTTTTTACCAGCCAATATATTGCACCATTTTATGTAACAGATTGAATAACTAAGGTTTTAGTAAATGGTAGTAATAACTCTCCCTGACGGCTCACAACGCTCTTTTGATAATGCAGTATCGGTAATGGATGTCGCGCTCGACATTGGCCCTGGTCTCGCTAAAGCAACCATTGCTGGTCGGATAAACGGTAACCTTGTTGATGCCTGTGAACTGATTACACAAGACGCTACGTTGCAACTTATCACAAGTAAAGACAGTGAAGGGCTTGAGATCATTCGCCATTCATGCGCACATTTATTAGGGCACGCGATAAAACAATTATACCCTAATGTTAAAATGGCTATTGGCCCAACCATTGAAAATGGTTTTTATTATGATATTGACCTTGAAACATCAATTACCGAAGAAGACTTAGCCAAACTTGAAAAACGTATGACAGAATTAGCCCGTACGGGTTATGAAGTTGTGAAAAAAACCGGCTCTTGGCAAGACGCTTACGACGCGTTTACCGCACGCGGTGAAACATACAAACTAGAAATTCTTGATGAGAATATCGACAAGTCAGATACGCCGGCGTTATACCATCATCAAGAATATATTGATATGTGTCGTGGCCCACATGTACCAAGTATGCGTCATTGTCATCATTTTAAATTAATGAAAGTTGCTGGTGCTTACTGGCGCGGTAATTCTGACAATAAAATGTTGCAACGTATTTACGGCACTGCATGGGCAGATAAAAAGCAGCTTAAAGCGTATATAGTACGCTTAGCTGAAGCTGAAAAACGTGACCATCGCAAAATTGGTAAAACCTTAGATTTATTTCATTGGCAAGAAGAAGCACCAGGTATGGTGTTTTGGCACAATGATGGTTGGACAATCTATACAGAATTAGAAAAATTTGTGCGCGAAAAACTGCATGAGTATGATTACGATGAAGTTAAAGCGCCAATGATGATGGACAGAAGTCTTTGGGAAAAGTCAGGCCACTGGGACAAATATGCTGATGGCATGTTCACCACTGAATCTGAAAAGCGTGAGTACGCAATAAAACCCATGAACTGCCCAGGCCATGTGCAAATATTTAACCAAGGTTTAAAATCATACCGTGATTTACCTCTACGTATTGCTGAGTTTGGCTGTTGTCATCGTAATGAACCGTCAGGCTCTTTGCATGGTTTAATGCGTGTTCGCGGTTTTACTCAAGATGACGCACATATTTTTTGTATGGAATCACAAGTACAAGATGAAGTAAAAAAATGTATCGATATGGTCTACGACGTTTACGGCTCGTTTGGCTTTGAAGAGGTTGTGGTAAAGCTATCAACGCGCCCTGAAAACCGCATTGGCAGTGATGAAATTTGGGACAAGGCAGAGGCTGGGTTGGCACAAGCACTTACTGACAGTGGTATTAAATTTGAGTATTTACCCGGTGAAGGTGCTTTTTACGGCCCTAAAATTGAATTTACTCTCATGGACTGTCTAGGCCGAGCTTGGCAATGTGGTACAGTACAATTAGACTTTGCTTTGCCAGAGCGTTTAGGCGCAACTTATGTTGGTGAAGATAACGAACGGTATACTCCGGTGATGATTCACCGTGCCATTTTAGGCTCACTTGAGCGTTTTATTGGTATTTTAATTGAAGAGTACACGGGGAAATTCCCAACATGGTTATCGCCAATTCAAGTCACTTTAATGAACATTACCGATAAACAGAGCGAATATTGTCAAAATATCGTAAAAAAATTAAAAGAAAGTGGCTTTAGAGCAAAGTTAGACTTGAGAAATGAGAAGATAGGCTTTAAAATCCGCGAGCACACTTTAAAACGCGTGCCGTATTTATTAGTTGCTGGTGATCAAGAAATGGAGTCTGGCGAAATAGCGGTACGTACACGAAGTGGTGAAGATTTAGGTAAAATGTCTGTAGATAGCTTTATTGCTAAATTAACTGAAGAAGTTAAAACAAGAAAATAATAAGGTTATACAGGCTATAATAAAATTTAATCTTGCTAAGTGTTCAAATTTGTTACTTAGCAAGCAGGTGTTTTTTTTGTTTCTAAACGAAAAGGCAAAGTTGAGCAATATCAATAAAGCATTTTAATAATGAAATAAAGCTAAAAAACAATAAATAAGTAAATAAAAAAGGTTTCTGTAGGAGGAACATGGCTATTAAAGGTGGACAACGAGGCGGGCAAAAAGAACCGGTACATCGTTTAAATGAATTAATCACAGGCATCCCTGGTAACGAAGTTCGCTTAATTAAGTTTGACGGCGAAGCAGGCGGTATTGTGAGCTTAGATGAAGCAATGGACCAAGCTGATGAAGCAGGTGTTGATCTTGTTGAAATAAGTCCAACGGCTAAACCACCAGTTTGTCGTGTAATGGATTACGGTAAGTTCATCTATGAGAAAGCCAAAGAACAAAAAGAACAACGTAAAAATCAAAAACAAATTCAGGTAAAGGAAATTAAATTCCGTCCTGGTACAGATGAAGGCGATTATCAGGTGAAATTACGTAACCTGAGACGCTTTTTAGAAGGCGGCGACAAGGTCAAGGTAACATTGCGTTTCCGTGGCCGTGAAATGGCCCACCAAGAACTTGGTTTAGAGCTCCTAACGCGTGTAAAAAACGATTTAGAAGATTTAACCGTTCTAGAATTCTTTCCGCGTAGAGCAGAAGGACGTCAAATGGTGATGGTACTAGCCCCTAAAAAATAGATAATCTTTGGTTTGAAAAGTAATTTATTATGCCTTGTTAAGTGCAATAAATTCACCAATTTTATCTTTACGCTGGTAGTAAAGGCTTACAAGTAAATTAACTAGTTCATTTTGTGACAATAGTGATTTCGCCCTCGCTACTTAATATTTGGCATATACCTACCTCCATCGAGGTTAAAGGTATAAATTGAAGAGTTATTAACATGCCTAAAATGAAAACCAATAAAGGTGCTGCAAAGCGCTTTAAAAAAACAGCTACAGGTTACAAGTTTAAACAAGCTGGCTTACGTCATATTTTGACTAAACGCCGTACTAAAGTTAAGCGTCATTTACGCCCTAAATGTATGATCGCTGCATCTGACGTTAAGTCAGTTAAAAAACTTTTACGTCACGGTTAATAGGAGAAATAGAAAATGGCAAGAGTAAAACGTGGTGTACAAGCTCGTGCACGTCATAAAAAAGTTCTAAAGCAAGCAAAAGGTTACTACGGTGCTCGTAGTCGCGTTTATCGTGTTGCTTTTCAAGCTGTAACTAAAGCTGCCCAATACGCTTACCGTGACCGTCGTCAACGTAAACGTCAATTTCGCCAACTTTGGATTGCTCGTATTAATGCAGCAGCTCGTCAAAATGGTTTATCTTACAGCAAATTCATTAATGGTCTTAAAAAGGCTTCTATTGAAATTGATCGTAAGATCCTAGCTGATATTGCAGTATATGACAAAGCAGCATTCACATTCTTAGTTGAAAAAGCGCAAGCTTCTTTAGCAGCATAAGAATTGAAAAAGCTTTATTATAAAAGGACGCCACTAGGCGTCCTTTTTTCTTTTTTTTAATTATTTATACTTGTCCTTTAGCCCACTTTCTGCGTTTTAAAGTACTCACTTATTACCATAAGCTCCGTGCTTTAACCTTGAAATTGAACTAAAGTCTGTCGTAATAATAGATTACAATAGCTGTATTATATTGAATATTATTTTTTTAATGCAAAATAATATTCAATATAATTAATTTAACTGTTGATAATTAAGGTTTAAATATGAATTTAGCTGATCAGGTTTTAGCAATAAATAATGATTTACCTATCCGTACCGACAAGCCTGTTCATAGTGGTAAAGTTCGCAGCGTTTATTGGTTAACAGCAAGTGACAGTAAGCGTTTAATTGCAGAAAAAAACTATAATGTGCCTAGCGACACACCACTAGCGATAATGGTTATTAGTGATCGTATCTCTGCTTTTGACTGTATTTGGCAAGGTGAGGGTGGTATGAAAGGCGTGCCAGGAAAAGGTGCAGCACTTAATGCTATTTCAAACCATTGGTTTAAACTGTTTAGAGAGCAAGGGCTTGCCGACAGCCACATTCTAGATATTCCACATCCGTTTGTCTGGATAGTACAAAAAGCAACGCCAGTAATGATAGAAGCAATTTGCCGCCAATACATCACCGGCTCTATGTGGCGTAGTTATGTTAAAGGTGAACGTGAATTTTGTGGCATAACGTTACCTGAAGGCTTAAACAAAGATTCAAAATTGTCATCACTTTTACAAACGCCGTCAACTAAGGGGGTTTTGACAGGCATTCCTGGTGTGCCTGAAGTGGATGATGTTAACATTACCCGGAAAAATATCGAAGATAACTACGCGGCCTTTAACTTTAAATCCCTTAATGATATTGCTTTATACGAGAAACTGTTAACCGAAGGCTTTAATGTTATCTCAAATGCACTCAAGGAGCTTGACCAAATATTTGTCGATACGAAATTTGAATTTGGCTATGTAAAAGACAAAGCAGGCAATGATAAATTAATTTATATGGATGAAGTGGGCACGCCTGATTCATCACGCATTTGGGACGGTGAACAATACCGTGCTGGTAATGTTGTCGAAAATTCGAAAGAAGGTTTTCGCCAACGTTTACTGGAACATTTCCCTGACGCAGATATCTTATTAAATAAAGACCGTATGCCAGAGCGCGAAGCACTAGCGCGTGATAATTTACTCCCTTTACCAGTAATAATGGATGTTTCCAAAACCTATACTGATATTGCAGAGAAAATTACGGGAGAAAAAATTGTCTTAAGTGACAACCCAAAAGCTGAAATTGTTGCCATATTACGTGAACAGTATCAACTTATTGATTAATAACAAGCTTACTAAATAACTACTTTTATTCGTTAATAACTAACGCTGCATGGATGCAGTTTGTTAGCAATAAAAGCAAGGCAACCTATTCATTATCGACAATGCATGAACACTTTATGCTTAGTCGCGCTAAGCTGCCCTAAGTCATTAGTTTAATAACAAATTACTTATTTATGCCTACTGCATCTCCCGCTAAAATAGAGCCTCTAATCGATGCAAGCAGTACTTAAGGTTTTTTGTTGTTCGCAGTAGATTTGGCTAACAGATTATCTATTGCTCGACCAACAGCAAAAAATGCAAAGGTTGCAGTTACGTGTGTCGTAGCACCAAAACCGCTACTGCAATCTAAACGCATAGCGCCTTGCTCACCTTCGCTATTAACTTCAGGTTTTGCTAAGCATACATCTCCCGCCTCAGTTGGATAGCGTAGTTGTTCAGTAGAAAATACCGCATCAATTGCAAACTTTCTCTTACTGGCTTTGCTAAGATCTGCGCGGGGGAAGTTAAATTCACGGCGTAATTGGTTTTTAACTTTTGCCAATAATGGGTCTTGGTAAGTTTTACTTAAATCTGTGATGCGTATTTTGCTTGGGTCTACTTGTCCACCGGCACCACCAATAGTAATTATAGGGAGCTTATTGCGTTTACAAAAAGCAATAAGCCGGGTTTTTATATCAACCGAGTCAATAGCATCTATAACGTAGTGATAATCTTTATTAAGCAAGTCAGCTAAGTTTTCTACCGTGATAAAATCATCAATAACATTAACTTGGCAATTAGGATTAATTTGCTTGATGCGTTCACACATCACTTCTACTTTGCTCTCTCCTATGGTTGACGTGAGTGCATGGATTTGACGATTAATATTGGTAATACAAATATCGTCAAGGTCAATCAAAGTTATATTACCAATGCCATTTCTAGCAAGGGCTTCAGCAGCCCAAGCACCAACGCCACCGATACCAATGACACAAAAATGTGCTTGCTTTAAAGTATTTGCTCCGTGTAAGCCATATAACCGGCTAATACCACCGAAGCGTAAAGAATAGTCAGACATAATTAAGGTTAAAGATCTTATTAAATGGAAGTAGATAAATGTCGCTATTATAGCGGCTCCCTTGCGAGAGTAACATGTAATTTGTGGCACTTTTTAAACGATTTTGCTTAATGTTAAGATAAAAATCATTTTGTTTATGAATAGTAACTGTCTTTCCGCACCCAAAAATATAATAAAAAAAAGCTTGACGCAGATCGCCATATTTGATCTATTACTTATCTTTGGGTGATGGAAAAATTATGGCGTCGTATTCAACAAAAGGTCTTGATCATTTAGGTTTGGTTGCTGGCATGAACAAAGAGCTTGGTATTGCCACCTTAATTGATAAAGCACTCCCTGAACAAAGTGATGACAAGCTTATTTCTTACGGTCAACTTGTTGAGGCTATGATCTTAAATGGCTTAGGCTTTGTTGGTCGCACCTTACACATGTATCCAGAATATTTCAAAGACCGTCCTGTTGAGCGTCTTATAGGTAACGGGATCAAGGCTGAATACATTAATGACGATGCGCTGGGTCGTTGCCTTGATAAACTTTATGAAACGGGTGTATCAGGTATTTATCAAACATTATCTGCGAGTGTGGTTAAGCATCTAGAGCTACCATGCGAAGGTATTAATTTAGACTCAACAAGTATTCATGTTGACGGCAATTATGAGCATGATATCGACAGTAAAGCCGTTAAGTTAGTACGAGGATACAGCCGAGATCATCGGCCAGAGTTGAATCAAGTTGTGCTTAACCTTATCACTGAAAACAAGGCAGGTATTCCCGTTTACATGCAGGCTGCTAGTGGTAACATTAACGATAATGAAGGTT
>NZ_JBWDLI010000018.1:0-73110 GCF_056238625.1 Colwellia sp. F1 | reverse complement strand
TGATAACCGACGAAATTACTTGCTTCATCTACTGCGTTAACTCATTTTTTAAACATAAAGCGAATATGGCTCGAAAAAAAGCAGAGATTTTTATGGTTTAACTTGACGTGGGGAGTCATACCAACGCAATATTAAAGCGCTACAATACCTAAGAGTACCTAAGTACACCGCTATATTAGGTTGCTATTAAGCTAAAAAAGGAACGAATTATTGTTCCTTTTTTATTGCTAGCCTTTAGCCAGTCACGCAAAAAAGATACACACCTGTCTCCAACCCCAAGATAATCCCTTCTATTTTAAAAGTAGACCTGTACTATTACAAAATAAAAACAAATTACCATACTATAAACTAACCTTTTATATCAATAACTTACATGCAACACTTGTTTTTATCTTCAAATAGCTGTCATTTCCCATTGAACTAAAACATACATCACTGTATCTTATTTGTGTTGTCATAATAAAAAATAAGGGGAAGAAAAATGAATATAGTAAATAAATTAACACTGGGTGCATTACTGTTCACAGGTGTAATGAGTCACTCGTTAGCTGAAAAGATTACACTTAGATATAATCAATGGTTTCCATCGCAACATTGGTCACAAAAAGATGGCTTGTATAAATATTTCAAGGAAATTGAACAAGTAACTGAAGGCCGCGTTAAAGTACGCCCTTCTGCCAAGCCGCTTGCACCACCAACGAAAAACTACCAAGCAGTACTCAGAGGTATCGCTGATATTTCTTGGGGTCCTCATGGTTATACGCCTGGCGCCTTTTTACTAACAGAAATGGTTGAATTTCCATTTTTAACCGATGATGCTGGTATCAGTTCACGCGCATATTGGCGCACCTACAAGAAATTTTTTGAACCTGTGGGCATGCAAGATGACGTTGTCACACTTGCTATGCATGTAACATCTGGCGGCAATATACACATGCGTACTGATGCTGTTGCAACACCAGAAGACTTTTCAGGGCAAAAAATGCGCGTACAAACCAGTGTGCTCGGTGATGCCATTCAGTCTTTAGGTGCTGTGCCAATATCTGGCTCTTTGTCAGAGCTTCGCGAATTTTTATCCAGAGGTATCATCGACGGCACTATGCTGTCAGACGAATTACTTTATGGGTTTAAAGTAGACAAGTATGTTAAAAAAATTACTCAAATACCGGGCGGTATTTATTCTAGTAGTGCTTTTATTATTATGAACAAGCAGAAGTGGGCAAAAATTAGTGAAAAAGATCGCGCCGCTATCATGAGCATATCCGGTGAGAAACTCTCTGAAAAAATGGGTCGCTTATGGCACGAAAATGATATTAAGGCGCGTAAAAAACTGAAAAAATCATTAGGTGATGACTACCAAGTCGCAAGCCCAGCGCTAATGCAAGCAATTGACAGTTCATTTAATCAAGGCCGTGAACGGTGGTTCAAAAAAGCTGAGTCTAAAAATGTTGATGGTGTAAAAGCCTTTGATTTTTATAAAGCATCAGTAAAAAGCCTTAATGAACAACGCTAACCTTTTACCTGTTAAATTTTATATAAGAAGGGGTAGTAATGTTGCTCACATTATTAAAATCACTTAAATCACTTTGTAGCCATATCAGTAATTATTCACTCTTACTGATGTCCTTAATTACCTTTACTGATGTTTTTGGCCGGCTAGTTTTTAATAAGCCTTTAGGCTTCGCCTATGAACTGGTCGCCATATTATTAGCTATTTCTTTTTATTCAGGACTTAGCCAAATTAATCTCAAGCGTCAGCACATTCAAATTGACCTATTAAACAAGTATTTCACAGGAAGAATTGGCACGGCTCTTAATTGGTTCTGTTACTTCGTTGAGCTTATTTTCTTCACTGCTGTAGTCATTATGATTTATGACCAAGTTGTTATGTCAGCTGATTTTGGTGAGATATTCATGTTTTTGAAAATTGAAAAATGGAAAGTACTCGCGGTGATATTAGGGCTAGCCATTATCGCGCTTATCAATTTGTTAGAAGCATTTCCATCACTAGTAAGTTCACATAAAAGGAAAACACTATAATGGTCATGTCGATAATATTTATAGTTCTACTCATTTTACTCTTTATCCGAGTCCCAATTGCTATTGCAACGGGAGGGCTTGGCGTTTTAGGCTTAGCTTATTATCAAGGATGGGCAGTAGCATTAAGTCAATTAGGTATGATAGCAACCGAAACGGTGCTGTCCTATGAGTTTGCTGTTATCCCCTTATTTATTTTAATGGGAAATATAATCAGCCGCTCAGGTTTAGCAGCAGAGTTGTATAATGCAACCAATGCCATAGTGGGCCATTATAAAGGCGGGTTAGCCATTACAACAATTGGTGCATCTGGTGGTTTCAGTACTTTTTGTGGTTCTAGTTTTGCCACCGCGGCAACAATGGCAAAAATAGCCTACCCTTCTATGAAAAAGTTCGGCTATAGTGATGAACTATCAACAGGGTCTATTGCTGCAGGGGGGACACTTGGTATATTAATCCCACCTTCAATTGCTTTAGTCTTTTATGGCATTATCACTGAAACTGATATAGGCGATCTATTTATTGCCGGCGCTTTACCTGGGCTCCTCGGGGTTCTACTTTATATTTGTGCTGTGTTAGCTGTAGTACATTTTACCAATACTAATACACAAGAATGTGAAGAAGTCAGCTTTCGCGAAAAAGTACGTGCATTAAGTCAATTATGGGCATTTAGTTTGCTTATATTCTCAGTACTTGGTGGTATTTATTTTGGCCTGTTCTCTCCTACCGAAGCGGCTGGTATTGGTTCAATTGGTGCAATATTAATTACCATGCTAAGAGGAAGATTCTCCTTTAAAAGCCTAATGGAGGCGTTAGATGACAGTGCCTCAACAACAGTCACTTTAGTCACCATTCTTATTGGTTCGTTAATTTTCGCCAACTTAGTGAATGTCTCTGGCTTGCCTTTTGATATTGTTGACTGGATTGAAGGCATGGGGTTTGAATTATTTGGGGTGTTATTTGTAATATTACTTATTTACTTTGTGTTAGGCGCCGTCCTTGAATCAATTTCAATGTTGTTGCTCACAGTACCCGTCTTTTTCCCAATAGTAACGGGGATGGGAATGGACCCTATTTGGTTCGGGATCATTGTGGTGGTTGCAACAGAAATAAGCTTAATAACGCCACCGGTAGGGCTTAATGTGTTTGTACTTAAATCAGTGCTACCACAAGTTGAACTGAAAACAATCTTTAAGGGTGTGTTTCCGTTTGTGATAGCAGATTTGCTCCGTTTAGCAATACTGTTGGCCTTCCCTGGTATCTCACTTGTTTTGCTAAATTACATGTAACACAAAAAATCAAAACACCAACACACTGACTTTGTTTTATTAAAGCATAAAATAAAGTTAGTAATAGAAACAAGGCTCGCTAACCAGCACCTTGTTTCTTTACCCCCCTCTCTTGGCTCAAGCTGCTGTTTGCTACTTTAAACGTTTAGCTACTCATCTTCAGCTTTCAGCCTACTTTATGCTGTAGCGTGCAGTTAGCTTGTTTAACTAGGCTATTACTAGAGCAGTAGGGATTAGATTATTCTTTACGTAGTATTAAGTTAACCACTTTACCGACCAGAGGCGAAACAATTAGTACGGTAGGGAAGGCAACAATAAAAGCAAAACGCCAAGCGTTAAACCAAATAGCAACAATATTTTCAACAATACCCACATTATAAATACTGATCACTAATGACATAATGCATGACATAAATAATGCCATAAAAAACGAAAATACAATTTTATGATGTTTGGGTGAAATCATTTAATTTCTCTTTAATTAATATAATAACGAGGAGATTTATGTCGCAAATTTACTGCAGCTTCGGTGAAAAACAAACTGCATACGTAGACAAAACCGAGAGATAACAACATACTTTTTACTATGTTTTTACCTGTAGGTAGATATATTCATAACCAATATTTATTGCAACCAAGAAAAGTAACATAGCCATCAGCACATTGAATGCTTGAAAATAGCAAGGATTTGACAGTTTCTTACCAATCAATGACCCTATCAAGTAATAACTCAGTGGTGCGCCAAACGCCAGCAAAGACAACCCTAGCGACCAAAGTATAATATCAGCCCCTTGAATATGTTCAGCGGGAAAACTAACGGTGGCAATGGGTAAAGTAGACAATAACCCTTTAGGGTTGAATAATTGCAAAAAAAAACCATCTTTCATTGATAAAGCGCGATGCTGCTCCAACGGGGGTTTTACCTTCACGACGGTTCTTAATACTGACCAAGCAACATGTGTTATATAACAACAGCCTATAACAGAAACACCCAGATAAAACAGTGGATTAATAAATTGGCTACCCAGAAAACCAAAGGTAATAAATGATGTAAACATTGCTAAAGTAACACCAATAAAAAAACCAATATTGCTATTTAACTTACCCTTAATCCCGCTGTGCATACTTAATAAATTAACAGGGCCAGGCGTATACATAATGCCAAAAGCATAGGTAATAATAGCCAACATAGTGAGCCCTATTATGGTAAGTTAAAAGAAAAAACTAGGTAACGATCTGCTTAACGCAAAGCAGGAAGCTATCGGGTAGCATGAAACACCCCATAGTGCCTGTAAGAAGCGATACTATTTTTATATTTGTCCGTGAGTTAAGGTTGAGCGAGTCTGTTTTGACAAGCAGATAATTTTTCACGTAGTGTGCCGGTAATAGGTAATGCTTTATTATCCTTTGCATCCAACAGAACAAAAGTAATTTGCGCATCTGCGATAATATCTTTTGTTTTTTTACAGCTGATTATTTGCGTTAACACACCGCTTTTATTACCAATTTTATTGACTGTAGTGCTAACCAATAAATGCTGGCCAAATAAGGCTGCTTTTTGATAATTAATATTGATATTAACAATAACCCATAAAATATCTTGCTCGGTAAAATAGGTAAGCTCTTCTTCCATACAAGCCCAGCGATCTTCTTCTAGAAATTCTAAATAACGGGCATTATTAACATGTTGATAACCGTCTAAATGGTAACCTCTTATGATTAGCTCTGTCATAATTTACTCCTTAATAGGAAGGTGGATTTTAAAAAACTAGGTCATTACGCTATTAAAAGCATAATGACCTAATACGCATTACTGCCCTGCAGACAAACCACCATCACTCACTAGAATGGTACCAGTAATGTATCTAGCACCGTTTTCACTGGCCAGTGTTACATATAAATCAGTATGCTCTTCTGGTGACGACACTCGGCCTAATGGGATATGTTGCCCCATTGAGTCTAAGCGACTTCGGTCTGTGTTCATTGACTTTTGTCGCTGACTCAAAGCATCAGTGCCACTAATAGGCGTATCTGTTGCCCCTGGCGCTACACCACAAACGCGAACTTTAGGGGCAAAGTCTAACGCTAGCTGGCCAATAATACCGCGTAGCGCATATTTAGAGGCGGTATAAAGTGGCCCACCACCACCGGGGCGAAAGCAAGCATTAGAGCCTGTAGCTATTAAACAACCATTAGCGTCATTTAACGCCGAATAGCTGGCATGAGCCGCCAGTAATACCGCTTTGACATTAGTAGACATAATCTGCGAGAAACCATCTTCAAGCTCTTTTGCTGACATTTTTTGTAGTTTCTTATAAAAATCCCAAACGCCTGCATTAGCGATCATGACATCTAAACCACCCCACTTTTGTGTGGCTGTTACCACAGCTTGTTCGTTGGTAGCATAATCACTGACATCACCAACCACAAAGCAAAAATTATTATAACTGGTAAACTCTTCTATTTGTGCTGGTTTACGCACAACGGCTAGCACACGTGCACCTTCATTTAAAAACCTTGCAACAATAGCTTTACCAATTCCGCTACCTGCACCCGTGACAATAACGCGTCTATTGAGTAACATTTGCATAAATTTACCTTAAAATCACATAAATACATTTAAATTTTTAGTTAACAACGTTGATTGCTGTAACATAATCAATCTGCCTGCTAAGCGATAATCATTGCCGACTTTACGCCAAATATCTTTTCGACGTCCCATTAGTGTATTGTCATCGCGTTCAAACCGGCTTCGGTATAAAGTAAAGACAGTATGCACTTCAAATTCATCGTCTTTATCTGTTTTAAAAGCTTGCAAGTTTGAGATAGCAGTAACCTGACGTGTAGGTGGATCTTCTGTCCAACACATGCCACTATCATTACGTTTTAAACGCATCAATATCGAGTCTTTCGACTCTTCAAATAACGGCACCTTAAATGTACTTATTTCGGGTACTCGGTTTCTGCGTAAAATATTTTCACGTAATGGTGCCCAATAAACTAGATCTTCTTCGAGGTTGTCACACCACTGATCAAGCTTTTCATGGTTTAACAAATATGCTTCTCTATTGACACTATGTTGAATCTCAAAGAATGTTGCCATGTCTACTGGCGAACCTGTTGCATCAAGCGCTAATAATTGATCTTTTGTCATAGCTAGCTCCTTACTCAAATTGCTTTTTTGCTAATGGAATATCTTTCCAACTTTTAGCATCCATAAATTCCGCATACCGTTTAAAAAACAAGCGTTGGTTTGCGTCGTTCAGCTGACCTTTAGTTACAGTACCTGGTAGGTCAATCGGTATGCTCTCTCCTTTTGTTGGATCCATCGCATAGCAAAGTTTTTGATGTCGTGTGACATAACCCGCATTAGCGACGGTTGCATGCTCCCAATTTTCGCCATCGTCCATCTCTAAAATACCGCTGGGCGAAAATGTACGCATTGCGCCTAATCGCCACTTATCTTTTATTTCATCAGAGGCTTCACTAGGGACTAGCGTCCAGCTATGTAACTCAGTTTCCATAGGCCCTTTAGGTAAAAAGGTTCTGAAAGTTAAGTAGCCTGGTAAAAAAGCGAAGTTAGGAAAGATTGCACCTGAGGCAACTGAACCAATCATTTTGGCTCGTACCTTACCCAAGCGTTTACTAATTTCCTCTTCGCGAGAACGCAAATATTTAACGATATCGGCGTCCCCCATAGTCGCAGCGTTACCAAAGTTGTTTGCTAACGAAAATTCCCAACCATGGCCATTAACACTGGTTTGATACGAGTTTTCATTCGAAACCTGTATACCGCCGTATTCTTTCAAGGTAGATTCTGCAGCACTAAGGTGCGTCCATAAAGCATGGTAAATATCGCCAACAAAGTTATCAGCTGGGTATTTCCAGTTACACTTTAACAACGAGCGAGTTGTACCAGGAAGGAACTCAGTTCCTTTGTCATCAATATCTAAAATAGCGTCCATGTACCAGCGAAAGTCACCAAGGTAATCTCCAAGTGACGGTGCTTCTTCATCAAAAGTAGCAAACACTAAGCCTTTGTATGTTTCAACTCTCGCCTTATGTAACCCCCACTCTGACTTGTCAAAATTTTCAGTGTTATCATAGAGTTCATTGGCCGGCATGCCATTGAGCTTACCGTCTAAGCCAAACGCCCAACCATGATAATTACAGACAAAAGAACGAATTTTCCCTTCCCCTGCAAAACAAACTTTATTGCCTCGGTGCGGACAAGAGTTAAGCATTACGTTAATACTTTTATCCTTTGCCCTCGCAACGATAACGGCGTCTTCACCTATATAAGTGGTGATAAAATCACCAAAAGATTTTACTTGTGATTCATGGGCAACAAAGTGCCAACAGCGCGCAAAAATTTGCTTTAATTCTTGTTGGTATATTGCGTTATCCCAAAAAATTCGCCTGTCTATCAATCCATTTTTATGATCGATAAGTGACTTTATGTTCATTGACATGATTAACCTCTGTGGCTCTCTAAATTTATTAAACTTATCTCAACTTAAAATGAATGAAAGTTGATACTTGAAATTTTTTCTTTACTATGCATTTTTTCAACTAAATCAGACCAGTTACCTAATAAAGAACGTTGGTTTAAATAGCCTTTATCTGTTATTTCATTTTTTTCAATCGAAGGCGCTTCGGGAAGCAAGGCAAAATGACAAATTCTGGTACTATTACTGTAATTAGTTTCGTTATAGGCATTTAATAATTTCACCGTGGTTTGAATTAGCGCTTCAATACTTTGCAGATAGCTAGCTGTTTGTTGCTCTTTAGCCAAATTAAACTGATTAGCCAAGTGACTCATATTGGGAATAAGGAGTAAGCCAATATCTGATTGGTTATGACCTGTGATCACAGCATCTAAAAAATAAGGTTTTAATGCGGTGACTACACCTAGCCTTACTTTGTTTACATTAACCCAAGTGCCTGAGCCGAGTTTAAAGTTTTCTGAAGTTCTGCCATCAAAAACCAAGCCTTGAGAAGGTTCTTCTTCATTCACTAAGCGCCCTGCATCGCCCATAGCATAAAAGCCATCTTCATCAAAAGCCGCGGCTGTTGCTGCATCATTTTGCCAATAGCCCGGCGTGACATTGGGGCCACGTACGGCCAATGCTTGCTTGCCTTCTACTTTCGTTAGCTTAATTTCAGTGCCGGGCATGGGTACGCCAATATTCACTGATAAATCAGAGTCAAAGTTTAAACAAGTTGAAAAAGGCGCTGTTTCGGTCGAACCCCAACCGGCAAATAGTTTGGGGCTTTTACCCACTAATTCTTTTGACAAAGTCGTTAGTCGCTTTCGCGTTTTATCAGGTAAGGCCGCTGCGGCAATAAAAATGATCTTAACTGAATTAAAAAATTTCTTTGCCACGCGATGGTCGTCTTCAAATTCAGTTAACAGTGCTTCAATACCAACAGGGACATTAAAATGTATATTGGGTTCTATCATGCATATATTTTCTATCGTCCGACCAATTAAACTAGGCACTGGTTTGCCATCGTCAATGGTCAAAGTACCGCCATTAAACAAAGTAATATTGACACAAACATTACCACCGAACGTATGGCTCCAAGGTAGCCAGTCAACCAAGTTGGGTGTCATATCTTTTAAAAATGGCCACATTTTATAAAGCGCAACTTGATTGCTATACATCATTTTATGCGTGTTAATTACCCCTTTTGGCAACCCCGTCGAACCAGAGGTCAACATGACTTTACAAATACTGTCCTGAGTCACTTTGCTTCTTCTTCGGTCGACTTCTGCGGGTTCAACGTTTGGGAGATCTCGAATCGTTAAAACATCTTCCATGTTTGAATAAGATGCAATACATTGAATATCATGAGTATTTAATACTGCTGTCACCGCTTTTTTAAAGAAGCCAGTATCACTAAAATAAATAGCACCCGGCTTAATGATATTAATAATGTTATCTAAACGCTCGAAGCTTTCACCATGTTGCGCATAGGCAACAGAAACAGGAGTCACGGGTACACCTATTGTCATTGCCGCAAAAGTAACTAACGCATGATTAATTGAATTGGGTGCGACTATAATGAGTGGCTTTTCACTTGAAATCTCAAGCGTAGCTAAGCTTGCAGCAACACTTGTTACTCGAGACAAAAACTCTTTATATGAAATTTCTGACCAACCATCAGAAATTCGCTCACGCATGCAGACGGTATTGGGTGATCTGTCGGCCCAATAATCTAAACAATCAAGCATGGTATAATCATCAAGATTAAGGCCTTCATTGTTACGCAAAATTGTTGTGTTTTCCGCGATTGTCTCAGGCGTTACATCATGAGTTCCCAGCTGTATTTCTGGCATAACTTTTACCATACGTTCAATCATTATGTTCACCCTCTTGCTCTAAAGGCAACGGCCAACACGCTAGCTTTGCTTCAATTTTTGGTTTTAACACTTCAAATTCATTAGCTAGTGAATCAACTATTTCCTTCACAGTTTCAATCTGTTTGGTTGCACCTACACCGTGACCTGCGCCCCAAGTGTTTTTCCAAGCTTTCCCTTCTCCTTGAATATCAGAAAAGTCAATTTCGGCATTGCCTTTATTCTCTGACACGTCAAAGCCCGATTGACTTAGACTTGCTTTAAGCCAATTAGCCATAACACCGGATACCGCATCTGAAGTCACAATGTCTTCCATCGATGAGTCAACCAACATATTTCGATAGTCATCAACCACTAAGCTTTCCGGACAACCAATAAAGCGAGTGCCCATATAGGCAAAATCTGCCCCTAATGCTATTAATGCCGCGATAGAGCGTGCGCTTTGCATGGCACCCCCAACAATAAGCGGGCCATCATAGAATTCTCGCACTTCCTCAACAAACGAAAACGGCGAGTATTTACCGGTATGACCGCCGGCACCAGAGCACACAAGAATCAAGCCATCGACACCGGCTGCGACAGCTTTTCTTGCTTGTTCCATATTAATTACATCAGCAAAAACTTTACCACCAAAGGCATGCACTCTTTCTAATACGCGTTTAGGGCTCCCTAGCGCAGTAATAACAAATTTAGGTTGGTAACGCTCAATAAGCGCCATTTCCGCTTCAAATCGGTCATAACTTTTATGAACAATCATGTTAATGGCAAACATACCTTCATGTTTTGTGCCTTTAAGCTGCGCTTCAATTTTCTCTAACCAGGCTTCTAAATCATTAATTGTGCGCGCATTAGGGGTAGGGAAACAGCCGATAATACCTGCTTTTGCCGCTGCTATTACAAGATCTGGACCTGAAATTAAGAACATGGGTGCGACAATGGTTGGTAATTTCATTACCTTATAAAGTGAGTTAACTATGTCTCGATTAGCCATGATTTACCCCTTAGTTTGCTTAATTAAATCTAGTGCAACATCAACGATCATATCTTCTTGACCACCAATTAGTTTTCGCTTGCCTACCTCAACTAAAATCTCTCTCACATCAATACCATAGCGCTCAGCCGCTTTTTCCGCATGACGTAAAAAGCTTGAATAAACCCCAGCATAACCCAGCGTTAATGTTTCACGGTCAACCCGAACAGGTCTATCTTGTAGTGGCCTAACTAAGCTTTCGGCCGCATCCATTAATTTAAATAAGTCACAATTATGCTCCCAGCCAAGGCGATTTATTGCCGCAATAAATACTTCTAAAGGCGCATTTCCTGCACCAGCGCCCATGCCTGTTAACGAGGCATCAACACGCGTTGCGCCATTTTCAACCGCTGCAATACTATTTGCGACACCTAAACTTAAATTATGATGAGCATGTATTCCTAGTTCCGTTTCAGGTAATAAATTATCTTTTAATGCTCGGACTCTTTCGCCAATATCATTCATATTCATCGCGCCGCCACTATCAACAACGTAAACCGTGGTCGCGCCATAAGACTCCATGAGTTTTGCCTGTTTTGCGAGTTCTGTTGGTGTCACCATGTGTGACATCATTAAAAAGCCTATGGTATCCATGCCCATTTCTCTGGCTGTTTGAATATGCTGTCTTGAAACATCAGCTTCAGTACAGTGGGTTGCAATGCGAACTGAGCGTACCCCAAGGTCATAGGCTCTTTTTAAATCGGCTACTGAGCCAATACCTGGCAACAACAAGGTGGTTAACACTGTTTTGTTTAACACATCAGCGACAGCCTCTAACCATTCCCAGTCTGTGTGAGCACCAAAGCCATAATTAAAACTACCACCACTTAAACCATCGCCATGTGCTACTTCTATGGCATCTACCCCCCCTTCCTCGAGGGCTTTAGCGATTTTGCGTACATCGTCGAGCGTATATTGATGGCGTATTGCATGCATACCATCACGAAGCGTTACATCTTGAATATATAGTTTTTGCTTGTTCATGGTCTATTCTCCCTCGTTTACTTGTCTGGAAATGGCAATTTTTTCTGCAGTTTTAAGCGCTGCCGAAGTCATTATGTCTAGATTTCCGGCATAAGCAGGTAAGTAGTGAGCGGCGCCTTCTACTTCAAGAAACACAGACGTTTTTAGGCCACTTTTTGAGCCAATCCCAGGGATGTATAAAGGATTTTGAGCAGTGTAACGCTCAAATTGTACGGTTTGTTTTAAACGGTAACCCGGTACATAGCTTTGTACTGACTGCACAATTTCATCAATACTTTTTGCGATGTCTACTTCACTGCCACCTTCAGAAAAGGTAAAAACAGTATCGCGCATTATCATGGGGGGCTCTGCTGGGTTAAGAACAATGATAGCCTTACCTATTTTTGCTCCGCCCACGGCTTCAATAGCCTTTGAGGTCGTTTTAGTAAATTCATCAATATTTGCGCGGGTGCCCGGACCTGCCGATTTTGAAGAAATTGAAGCCACTATTTCAGCATAAACCACAGGCGAAATACGTGACACGGCATGAACAATAGGAATTGTAGCTTGTCCGCCACAGGTCACCATATTGACATTTAATTGGTCAAGGTTTGCATCACCATTAACCGCTGGCACAATAAATGGCCCAATTGCTGCGGGTGTTAAGTCAACAATAACTTTACCTGCTTCATTGCAAAGTTTTGCATGCGTTGCGTGTGCTCCGGCTGAGGTGGCATCAAATACAACCCCTATTTCATCCCACTCAGGCATCAACATCAGCCCTTTTATGCCTTCATGAGTTGTTGCTACTCCCATGTTTTTTGCGCGTGCTAAACCATCTGAGCTGGGATCAACACCCACCATAACGGCCATACTTAGCGTTTTAGATGTTCTCAATATTTTAATCATCAGATCAGTGCCAATGTTTCCTGATCCTATAATGGCTACTTTTGTGTTAGCGTTCATGCTCATCCCCTTAGATAAAACTGACTGAAACGTTGTTTAAGCCATCAATTGTTGCGGTAAACTTATTATTGGCTTGCACTGGTACCATAGGACCTAAAGCACCTGATAACACGACATCACCAGCGCGTAGTGGTTGACCATTTTCAATCATAGTATTCGCTAACCACAGCGTTGCCAGTAAAGGGTTTCCTAGACATGCTCTTCCTTCCCCTTCTGATACTTGCTCGTTATTCTTAAAGAGTTTCATCGTGCAATTTTCAAGGTCTAATTGACTCAGAGGAACAGGTGTTGTGCCAATGATAATGCCGCCATACGAGGCATTGTCAGCAATAGTGTCAAATAAAGTGATGTCCCAATTTTCAACCCGGCTATCAACAATTTCTAATGCTGCTACGGCATAATCAACCGCATTAATAACGTCTATAATGGTAAGGTTTTCTGCGTCGAGATCAGCTTTCAAAACAAAGGCTATTTCAGCTTCTACTTTGGGTTGAAGAAATTGGTCTGCAGGCAGTTCAACCCCTGAGCTGTAACAAGTGTCAGCATAAACCATACCGTAGTCAGGTTGGTCAACGCCTAGCTGCGTCTGCACAGCCTTGGAAGTTAGTCCTATTTTACGGCCTATTGTTTTACGGCCTTCTTCGCTCCAACGTTGATGGTTTGCTTGTTGGATCTGGTATGCCAATGAAATATCAGGTGTTTCTACTTTGTCGCGCAAAGGTGAAACCGCTTTTCCGTCATACGCACTAAACAGTGATGTGGCTAAATTTAAAATTGTATCATTCATAATGTAAGGTTCTTGTCTCTGGTAATTATTTACGCGGTGGACGTTGAAATTTATGTCCCCAAGCTGAGTTGGTATGGTGTACTTTTACATGCCAACTATCGTCATCAACTTCTATCGCTCCCCAGCCAAATTCAACATCGAAGCCTGAAGGTGTCATGGTATAAAAAGACAGCATTTCATCATTTGAATGTCGGCCAAGGGTAAAAGAAAAGTGCGCGCCATTTTCAGTTGCGGCGTCCATTGCACGGCCAACATCATCAATATTGTCAACTTGAAACATAATGTGCGCTACTTTTGCAGGGATAGGGACTGGGGCAAGCGCTAATGAATGATGACGTCCATTACATCGTAAGAAAGTAATGTTTAATGGTTTGCCAGGTACTACTTCTGTATTGATATAATCTGTTATTTTAAAGCCTAATAATTTAGTATAAAAAGCTTCCTGTACTTCATGGTTCTTTGTGATCAAAACAATATGACCAAGCCCTTGTTCTCCGGTAATAAATCGAAAACCTTTAGGACTAACAAAGGGTTTATTAGTGACTTGTAACGGCCCATAAAAGGCTTCACAGCATGTGCCATCTGGGTCTTTAAAAGTAATGAGTTCTTTTACCTGTCGAGTGTTCGCTAATTCGACTGAGCCTACTTCAAATGCAACACCTTGTTCATTGAGTCTGCGCTTTAAACTGTCTAAAGCGTTTTTGTCGCTCACTTCCCAACCGACATAGTCAAGATCATCGTGATCCGATTTTTTCAAATGCACTCGCCATGCATAAGCATCAATACGAAGATACATATCACCTGTTTCATCTTCCGTTACACTGACACCGAGTACATTTTCTGCATAGTTTTTCCATGCAGTTACATCGGAAATGGAAAAGCCAAGATAGCCTAACGCTTTTATTTCTGACATTTTTACTCCCCTCTTTTATCGTTTGTTACTTACTATTTATTTTTATTGTTTATGTTTTAGCCGCGCATTAATTTTCGCAATGGTAAGTCGGTATCGACTAGCTGCGCAGGTGTTATATTGACCTTGTTCTTAATCATGCGCATCGCTGCTCTGACTGCATTGGGGTTGTTAACACTCACCGCCCCAACCACGCGATTATTCATCACACTGAAATAAACAGGCCACTCCCCTTCATGTCGCACCACTGAATATTGTTGGTCTGATAAAATTTCACCTGCCATTTCAATATGTAGATCACCTTGATCTGACCAAAACCAATCAACTATTTCGTCAGGCAAAGGCTTATTTAGTATAGATGCCGCTGCCTTTTCACCTTGATGCTGTGCTGATTGCCAGTGCTCATGGCGGGTAACCAACCCTTCGGTATTCACAACTGCGGCAACATCGCCAGCGGCATAAACACCTGAGTATTCAGTTTCTTGGCCTTGATTAACTTTAATCCCGCCCCGCGTTTTGCTGACGATTTTTTCACACACGTCAGCAGAAAAATAAGGCGTTTCAGGCGCCATACCTACGCCCATAACAATTGAGTCAACGTTCAGTGGATCGCTGCCATCTGAAAAGACAATTGAAATGCTACCGTCTGTTTGTTCAACAAACTTACTGATACGGCAATTTGAAGTCAGCTTGATGCCATCGGCGCAATGATGAGCCACAATTTTTTGACACAACTCATTGGGTAAAATGTGTGATAAAGGCAGTTCAACTGCATCTAACCAATGCACCGCAGCATTAAGCTTTACTAAGGAAGCAGCTGTTTCCGCACCAATAAAGCCGCCCCCTATAACAGCCACTCTTGCTTTCGCTTGAATGCTATCACGTAGATTAATAGCATCTTGAAAGTGTCGTAAAACCAATACTTGTGGCAAGTTAGCGCCCGTTATGCTCAAACGCCTTGCTTCACCACCCGTTGCCAAAACGATTGCATCAGCAATAAATTCTTGCCCTGAATCAAGTATGACTTTACGTACAGCAGGCAATACGCTGGTAACACGCGTGCCAAAATGGCTCTCAACATTTAATGCTTCTAACTCTTGAGCACTGATGAGCACAATATCTTCACTCTGCAGCTGAGGGTTAATTAGTGCCTGTTTAGACAGTGGTGGCCTTTCATAAGCACCATACTTATCTTTATCAATTAAGATAATACGACCCGTAAAATCGCCTTGACGTAGTTGCCTGATACAACTAATACCAGCGGCACTGCCCCCAACAATAATGACGGATTTCACTGCACTCATCGTTGAACCTCTATATAAATTTCGCCTGCTTTAATGTCTACAATATGAGTACCAACGGGCTTTATCGCAGGAGGATTATCAGGTGTGCCTGTTTTGAGGCAAAAAACCGACATGTGTAATGGGCATTCAACGGTGTCACCTTCAACAAAACCATCACAAAAAGAGGCTTCTGCATGAGTACAGGTATCATCAATAGCATAGACTTGACCACTCTCACCACGAATAATGGCTATTGGCGGCTTAAATTGGTCAAGTCTAATTGAGTCGCCAATGTCTAATTCGTCTAACTTACAAACATAAAGCATAGGATCACCTGTTTATTTAGATAAAAAATGATTAATGACTAACTGTAAAAATTCTTTAGGTCTTTCTGCCATGACCCAGTGACCACAATTAGCAAAGATATGCATATCAGCATTGGGCATTGAGCGTCCTAATTTGAGCCCCATTTCAGTGGGGACAACTTTATCTTCTCGGCCATGAAGTACTAACGCTGGGTGATTTATTTTCGCGACAACATGCTCTGGCATACCTGAAAGCTCAGTGTCACCTTCTTCATTGGGTTTGATTAATAGTTTACGCAGCCCCTCTTGCGCACCTGGAATAAGACTAGTTTGATAACGCTCTTCAACCAGTTCATCGGTGATTGTTTCTGCTAAGAATGGAAAATGCGCCATCGCTTTACGCATGTTTTCACGTGATGGGGTGTAATCCCAACCAGAGCGCAACCCTGGTGTCATCAAGAATTTGTCACATGGTGTGCCCATTAAACACAATTTTTCAAAGCGCTCAGGAAAACGTGCCGCGGTAGCTAAAGCTAGCGAACCGCCAAAAGAGTTACCAATAACATGCGCTTTATCGATACCTAAGGCGTCCATAAAGCCTAATAAGTGTTTGCCCCAATGCTTAATGTCGTAAGCAAAGTCACTTGCTCTCTCTGTATGTCCGAAACCCGCTAAGTCAGGCGCGATTACTCTAAAGTGCTTGGCTAATTCAGGCATCACCTTGCGCCAATTTGTGCTTGCTGAAACACCGGGGCCAGAGCCATGCAACAAAAGGAGTACCTCCCCTTCACCCATCTCTAAATAGTTTGTTTGTAAACCAAACGCTTCGATTATTTTACCTTTACCAGACTCAGTTATTTGCATTTTATTTGTTCCTTTACATCAATTTTGACGAGGTCGTGTAATGTTTCTATGGGTATTACATTAATCCAAACCCAACCACTATGTCAATACGCATGCGTATGTTTTTCTATTTCTTTTGATTTTTAGCCATAAGCCCTAATGTTTTTATCTAAAATAGAATACAATCTAGCCCTTAGAGAATTATTGGAGTGAATAATGAGTTTAACCGATAAAAACCCTTCAAAATCAAATGCACTTACCGCAAGTGATTGGGTGGAAATTGCAGAATCTGAACTGGCTAAAGCCGGCATATCAGCGGTAAGGGTAGAGCCGTTAGCTAAAAAACTAAAAGTGACCAAGGGGAGCTTTTATTGGCACTTTAGTGGCCGACAAGAGCTATTTCAGAAGATATTAACCAATTGGCGTACTCGTTCTACTAACGCCATAATAGAGCGCTTAAGTGATTCAGACTTATCTCACAAAGCACAATTGAAGCAACTATTCTTAATACCGCAGAAAAATTCAAAACACAACCATGCGGCAGCACTTGAGCGCGCGATTAGAAATTGGTCTCAAAGTGATTCAAACGTCACAAAAACAACAAAAGAGGTTGACAATCATAGACTTAAATTTATATCAGGGAATTTTGAAAAGCTAGGGTATAGCGAACAACAGGCTGCTCTTAAAGCCGCTTGTTTTTACTACACCATGCAAGGAGTTAGGGCGGTAGGTATAGATTACAGCGATACTCATCTTGAAGAAATATTTGAACTATTATTGTAACAAACCCCATTTTTTACTGATCGCTAGTCGCGACGTCAGCCACCGCTTCCAGCCAGAAAATGGAATTTAGAAAAACATACAGAACTGTACTTAAGTGACCTGCTGTTATTTACCAACTAACGGCAACCAACAAAAGAATACACAACGACATATTACCTTATCGTAACTAACCAATTAGGCCTGTGCAAATACCGTTAGACAATCACCATAAGACAAGTACTATTACCTCTGGCCGAGGGTAAGTAATATCATAATAAACATAGGGATATAGCTAAATACCTTAATCGTTTTTATCATATTAAACCAACCATTCATGTAGGCGTTTTCTGAACATCAGATTAAAAAGTTTGACTATATAAATAGTCAAACTTTTTATGAGTAAGCTTTTTATTCAGCAGCACTTAACTTAGTGAGCCAGGCATAGTTTAAAAGTTAAATTGTGCCGTCATTTGCCAACGGTATACATCTTTCGTCAGTCCATCTGCATGCTCAATACGGTATAAACCATACTCTAATCCTAGTGTAGTCTTGTCGATAGGGTCCCAAAATACATTCGCTTGAAATGTTGAGGTTTTATCTATGGAACTCGGTGAGAATTGAGCTAAGTTTTGCGCCGATTCTGTATGCGCAAGGGCGAGAGTAGAGCGTAAGCCTTTTCGCCAAGTATGGCTATAAATAGCTGAGGCACCTTTGGCCATAAAAGCATGCAATTTTCCATTTTCAACATAGGTGTCAGGGTAAGGACCAAGCTCTAAATAACGACCTAGTGCCCCATAGTTTGCCTGCACACCTAAACTACCACGCCATATCGGAAAGCGTGCTGTTACGCTCATCGCACCGCTAATGGTAGAGTCATCAAAGTCATTTGATAGACGATTATCCATCGTAAACTTTCTCGCCAATACCGCAACGCCTGCTGTCCCCCAGCTGCCTTTAAAGTCTACACGGCCTGTTAAATCTGGTATGAGCTGATCATCTTTATTGGTATCCTCCACATCACCTGCTATTGTCACTGACTTACTTTCATAAGGGTTTTCTGCCGAAACACTCCAACTTCCGCCGTCAAATTGGCTGGTATATCTCACCTGAGCTTGGCGTATAAATAACGCATTAGCATGTTGGCCCAGATTCGCTAGTTCTCCTAATGAAGCAAAATTAAGAAAGTTAGTATATGACTGACCAATGAGCCAACCATCATATTTGACATAGGCTTGACGCATGCGAACACCATAGCCATTTGTATAGTTTTCATCACCACCGTTGCCGAGCATATCTAATTCGATATGTGTTTGCATTGCTTTACCAGCCACCGGAGTGATAGTGTCAAAGCTTAATTGACTTCGACGAAACGACATATCAAAAGTATCTTTTTTATCTGTTCCTACCACTGTGCCATTAAGTACCGGAGCATAGGTTGAGAAATTACTATCAGTTATACCAGCCCCACTCTCAATAACGCCGGCATCTAAGTGAACAAAGCCACTAATTTTAAATTCAGTGTCCGAACCTAACACACGAAAGTAGCCCGGTGTCACTGATGATATACCTTGTTGAGCAACTTCTTGATTCGCTTTAATCTCTTGCAATGATTGTTGAAGAAGCGCTATCTCTTTTTCAAGCTTTTGCAACTCCCCACCATCTTCAGCATACACAACTGAACTCATTAGTAGAAAAGACATTAATGCAGTATTTGTTTTTATTCTTGAGTGCATACACACAACCCCGTAATGTTTTGTTTTTTATAAAGTTTATTGTTTTTGTTTATTGTTACCACCTTAGGTTATATCTAAGGCAGCTAAATAAACTTAACATACAGTTGTGTATTTAACAATAAGTGGCGATATCATTTAATCGTGATCTATATCATTAAAAACTCGGTAGCTGCACCTATTTTTATGAGTTAAATAGTGTATGATCTAGACTTTATTACTATTAAAACAAGTCCGCTAAGTACGTTAGCACTTACTAACAAATGGTTTTTTAAAACGATAAAAAACAGATCTGATTTAATAATAGAGAGACATACTGTGAAAAAATGTTTAACAAAAGACGATTGGATAGAAGCAGCCATGAATGTTTTAGTTTCAGGCGGCGGAATTGATCATGTTAGGGTGGATAAATTAGCAAAAGAATTAAAAATCACTAGGGGGAGCTTTTACTATCATTTCAATAATAGAGAAGAGTTATTAACTGCCTTATTAGAAAAGTGGCGAATTAATGCAACAGAGTCTGTCATTTCTAACCTACGTTTCAAGCATACTGACCCTAAAGCGCAACTTAACAGCCTTGCGGCTTTACCATTTAAAGGCAAGCGTGCTTTTGATGCGGCCTCGACAGAGTTAGCTTTGCGCGCATGGGCTAGACGAGATAAAGTGGCTAGAGCTACCTTAGACGAAATTGAAAGTTATAGAATTTCTTTTATTCAATCACTGTTTTATGAAGTAAACAATGATAAAAAGCAATCTGAAGATCTCGCATTTTTATTCTACTCCTACTTAATAACAAGCTCACTCTCCTCTACCGATAGTATTGAGTCTAACTCACAACATCAAGGAAAGAGAATTGTAGACTTGTTACTTTCATGCAATTGCAAAGACTGCTAGCTGCATTACAAAGACTGTGGCCTTGCTTTTTATAACTCAAAAGACCTAATAGCGGCACGAAAAACATTAGCCGCTATACCCGCCTTTAAAACGTAATAACTTATGAAACAATAATTTCTACAAGCGCTATCACTCGTAAATTATGACTACATAAACACAACCGGCGAAGCGGCATTGTTAAGGGTGGCGACAACACTCCAAGCGGCGATCGCATAGTCACCCGACTTAATTGTTAAGTCTAGTTCAACCTTGTCACCTTTAACTTCAATTCGATAGTCATCGCCAGTGAAGTTAGGCTCGGCGTCAATATTAAACTTAGTTTTTTCAGGCCCTGCACTGGCGAGTGAAGTGGCATAAATAACATTAAAAACCCAAGGGAACACTTCTATAATTTTCTTGGCGGTGCCGGTGAACACTCTTTCTGTTTTAGTTATGTTCATCAAACCCTTTTTATTGAACGGAGTTCTCGCAATAAAATTTGGTGATTTTTTAGAAGTAATGGTTACATCAATTGGGGTTGGGCTCATAAATGCAGCGGTTTGTAAAAGGTTAAAACCACCGGTTGCGCCACCAGCGACGTACAGTTTAGTATTGTGCTGTGCTGCCGTTTTTACTGTGCGCTCGTATAGTTCAACATCGGCAAATGCGGCGGTAGATAAAACAATAAAGTGTGCACCACCTGCTAGTATTTTTTCGCCATAATCAACCACTGATTCAGCTGATGCTGCTTCTGCGACAAAGTCTGGTTTTGACGCCAGTAGTGCGTCAATATCTGTGTATGCTTTACAGTGAAAGTATTCTGCAAATTGCTTGGCTCTGTTTGGGTTTCTCCCTAATACTGCTACCAGTTCATAGTCTGGTAAAGCCCCATCTTTTACTGCTTTAGCGATAGTTTGGCTTAAATAACCACAACCAATAAGTGCTAACTTCTTCTTCATTTTTAACATTCCTATTAATTCTTTGCTATTTCAATGAGCATTTATACAAAATTTATATTGAAAATACGTTACCGCGAATTTTGTCAACCGATTAAAAACTAAGTCGCAGAACAATAACCCCGATAAAGGCGGTGGTCAGCCCTAAAATCTCTTGGCGAGTAAACGAGTCTTTTAAAATAATGCGTGAATACAATAGGATAATTAATATATTCATGCCTGAAATAGCTGACACTAAGCCAGTATTGCCAATGGCAAAAGCCGAGATTATGGCAACCATACCAGCAACATTGGTTAAGCCTACAAGTAGCCCACAAGAGAAGGTTTTTATGCCTGACCAACTAGGGCGGTTGTCATTAGGGTCGCTCACTACTTTTTTGCGTTTTGCTAACCAACTAATAGCAAACAATAAGCTACCAAAGCCGAACATTGAGGTTAACGTGGCGAATATGTCAGCTTCGAGTAACGTTGATTGCTTACCTAATAAATCATTAAAGGAAAAAAATAATGCTGCAAGCAAGCCCCATTGTGCTCCTTGTAAATTGGTTAATGAAATATCATTCGAGTAACGAATAATATAAAGGCCACCAAAAATAATGAAAAAACCTATTAATTGCAGTGTTGTTAAGGTTTCTTGCCATAATAAAAAAGCAAAACCCAGTACAAATAACGGTGTTAACCCTGACAAAATGCTAATCAGTGAGGCTTTACCCGTTGCAAAACCTTTATGTAAAAAAGCATTGGCGGCAAAAGAGCCAAAGCCCAATGCCAAGCCTACGGTAAGATCTTTCCAGCCATACCATTGTTGGCCTAATAAGAGCACGCCTGAACTACTGATGATAAAGCCAACAAAAAACACACCGAATAATAATAAATTACGGTCCATTCTTTTCTGCGATGTCCATTGATACATGATTCCTCGTGCACCAAAACATAGGGTCGCGAGCAATGCATAAATAATCCACATAATCTAAATGATTCCTTTAAAAATGAGCTTGAGATAAGCCCGATGAGATGCTGCCAGTAAAGCGTATAGCCAATAAGGTCTTTGCATCATTTAATTAAAAATTGTTAACGTAGTAGTGATGTATAAAAACTGAGGGAGCCCCGCTTTTAACAGTGGAAAACCAAAGTCAGTATCGTTTCCTTTGATTACTGTTCACAGCATGTTGCCTGTTATTCAATTTAACGACTAATAACAAATAATGAAATTCACTACCGATAATATCCCGTCTATTATATTGATTTTAAAAGTGCTTATAAATAACTATAAATGGTATATTACATTTCATATTTGGTATCAATCTTAAGACACACTTTGGCTTGCTCTACTGTGGTGCTTGCCGGTAGGCGAAATTGCATGAACAACAAGAGTGAAAGTACCTACCTGTTACAATATTAAAGGGCATTATCTATAAAAAATGCCTAGCGGCGCAAACCGACAGGCATGTATAATTTTTTATTATATACTGGAGTATCAACTAAATTTCAATATCACCATTGTTGTACTGTTTGATAAACCATTATGCGAATTACAAATCACATGACATCAAGCCTGATGATTCAGTGGTCGGCTCAATACTTATACGGCTAACATCAATATTCATACTACTTGATGTTTCCAATTCAAATACATTTACAACTCTAGCAAACTCTACTGGCTGATCAGCAAAACATGACAAATCAATTTTCACTTCTTGCCATTGTTTAATTGGTAAGTCATTGAGCTTTTGATTAATATCAACCTTCTTTTTACAGTTATTTTCGCAAGACACACTAATGTTAACAGCTAAAGACGGTGCTTTATTTACTCTTACTGATAAAGTTAGGTGGCTTTCTTTTTCAATGTAAGACCTTAAATCCTGAGGGAAATGACTGTCGCTAGTAAATGATATACCCGCTGTTTCGCTACCATCAAAAATCAAATTACGTGCATCTTCTTGCACTACTCGATCGATTGTACGATAAACTATAGCTCCATGTTCAATAATATTGCTGTCTATTCCTCTGGTTTTTCTATTTGAAATTAAGTTTAAATTCCATGGCTTATACGTTTTACCACTAAATATCTCCATCGATGAAGGGGTGATATTACTTGCATCAGTTGTTTCTTGAAGGTCATTAGCTAAAGTACTTTCACTCGCGTATGTAAGCCCAAACCCATAAGGTAGTAGTGGCTCATAATCTTTATCGAAACGATTAACCGCCGTTTGCGTTGCACTTAATGGCCATGAGTAAGATAGTTTGCCAATAAAATCATTATTTATCTCACCATTTTCAGTTCTTATTATTACATCAGCAATACCTTGCCCTTCAGAGCCTGGCAACCAAGCAGCAACAAAAGCATCACTCGCATTTAATTCAGCATTAACCCACATAGGACGCCCGCTAATGAAAATGGAAACCACAGGGATTCCTTTATCTTTGAAAGATTTAAGTAACGCTAAATCTGTTTTATTCCCGCGTTGGTATTCTAGATTATCTATGTCACCATGCCCTTCAGCATAAGGCTCTTCACCAAAAACAACAATTGCAACATCAGGTTTTTCATTGTAAGTACCATCGACACTTAATGTGGCTTTACCGCCAGCTAATTTAACTGCTTGCTCAATACCAGAGAATATTGAAGTAGCACCAGGAAAGTCTGCATTTTTATTACCAGTACCTTGCCATGTGATTGACCAACCACCGGATTGCTTACCAATATTATGAGCCGCATCGCCAGCAACTAAGATATTTTGTTTAGGTGATATAGGTAATATATGGTTATTATTTTTAAGTAAGACAAGTGACTCTCTTACCGCTTGGCGAGCAACTTTTCTATGATGTGAAGAACCAATTAAATCAGTTTTTCCTGAAAAAACACGATTTTTGGGGCTTGGTTTATCAAATAATCCGGCACGAAGTTTAACTCTTAAAATACGACTAACTGCGTCGTCAATACGCGACATTGGAATTTCACCAGCGACCACTTGCTTAATAGTATTTTCATATAAAGGTTTCCAAGCATCTGTGGGGACCATAAAAATATCCAACCCAGCGTTAACTGATTGTGCACAACTCTCATTAGTACAACCTTCAACTTGACCGTGCCCATTCCAGTCACCAACCACAAAGCCATCAAAGCCCATTTTATTTTTTAGCACATCCGTTAAAAGGTATTTGTTACCGTGGTTCTTCTTACCATGCCAGCTATTAAAAGAAACCATAACAGATTGAGAACCTGCATTTAGTCCACCGATATAGCCTTGGGCATGAATATCAAATAACTCTTTTTCAGTAGCTATATTATCACCTTGATCGTCACCGCCTACAGTTCCACCGTCGCCTAAAAAGTGTTTCACCGTACTTATAACGCGCTTGTTACCTAAAAAGTCTTTATTGGCATGGCCTTGCAAACCTTTAACTATTGCAGCGGAGTAGTTTTTCACTATTTCGGGGTCCTCTGAATAACCTTCGTAAGTTCGACCCCAACGATCATCTCTAACAACAGCAACTGTTGGCGCAAAAACCCAATCAATGCCTGTAACCATAACCTCTGTTGCTGTTATTGAAGCAATACTTTCAATCAAGTTTACGTTGTTAGCCGCGCCTAGTCCTATGTTATGTGGAAATAACGTTGCACCGATAACATTATTATGTCCGTGTACAGCATCAGTTCCCCACATCGTAGGGATAGTAGAGCCATCAAGGCTGTCATCAATAGACGCCTGGTAGAAGTCTTCAGCTAACCTAATCCAGTCTTCAGGGGTTGCATGTTTATTGTTATCTGGAAATGCCCCACCACCATTTAGATATGATCCAAAGCCATATTTACGCATGTCTTCTACTGTAATATCTCGTATTTCAGGCTGAATCATCTGAGCGACTTTTTGTGGGAGCGTCATGGTAGATAAAATCGATTTGATTTTACTTTCTACTTCATCATCCTGCTTAACCTCACTCTGCAATTCAGGCCAAAAATTAATATTGTGTGTGGCGTTTACATCTGTTGCTTTTGATATGCTGCTTATATCTTTGCTACTGCAACCCAACAAAATAGCCGTGGTAGACATTAGTACTATAGAATAGGTTGTTATTTTAGTTTGTAAGTTCATTAGAAACTGACCTTTTTAGTTTTTGGAACGCTACCTTTTAAACCGTAAAAAACGATAAAAAGATAACAAAATATAAGTAAAACGAATGAGTGCTGAATACCAACATCATCAGCTAGCAGACCCTGTAATGGAGGTATTATTGCACCACCAACAATAGCCAAACATAAAATCCCTGAGCCCTGAGAAGTCAACTTACCCAGTCCAGACAATGCTAGAGAGAAAATGGTAGGAAACATGATTGAATTACATAAGCCCACAATGAGAATTGATGCCATTGCAAGCTGCCCCTCAGCTAAAACTGAGGTTGCGATAAGGAGCATAGCCAATGCTGCATTTATTGCTAAAACTTTACCTGCTGGCACTTTTTGCATCACAGCAGCACCAATAAATCGACCTACCATGGCTCCTCCCCAATAATAAGCAATATATTTCGCCGCCTCTGCTTCGGCTAAACCTGCTATTGTGGGTTCATTAAAAAAAATCACTAAAAAACTGCCTATTGACACTTCTGCGCCAACATAAAAAAATATGCCTGCAGCACCCAAGACAAGATGTCGATGTTCCCATATATTCTCAGCTACTTTTGATGTGTTGATATTTTCAGGTTCTTCATTTTTAATCACAGGCAGCTTCAACCAAGCAAAGACAGCCCCTAACATAAGAAGCATGCTGGCTAATAAAATATATGGCATTTGTACAGCTTCAGCAGAGCCACCTACATGAGCCATTTCACCAGCAACATAATCTAGGATTAAATAGGAACCGAAAAAAGGCGCTACAGTAGTACCTAGTGCATTAAATGCTTGTGTTAATGTTAATCGAGAAGAGGCTGTTTTAGGATCCCCAAGTAAACTAACAAATGGATTAGCCGACACCTGCAGAACAGTAATACCACTTGCTAAAATAAAAAGCGCCAATAAAAACAAGGGGTAACTTAGGAGAGCAGCTGCTGGATAAAACCCTAAACACCCTAATGCTGCAATCACTAACCCGGCGACGATTCCTTTTTGAAATCCTATTTTTTTAACTACGCCACCAGCAGGAAGTGATACTAAGAAGTAGGCACCAAAAAAACAGGATTGAATTAACATTGCCTGAGTGTATGAAAGATTAAATACTCCTTTTAAGTGTGGGATTAATATGTCATTTAAACAGGTAATAAATCCCCACATAAAAAATAAAGCTGTTAAGGCAAATAAAGCAAATTGCTTTTTTGCTGGTGCTTGTTGTCCTGATAAGGCGCTAGATCCAGCTGAACTATGAATATTCATATAATTCTCATTGAGTAAAGTTTCAGATAAGTACGCCCAAAGGCAGTTAAGTCGATTTTTATAGTAATGTGTAAAGTATGTCGTCCGATTAAATAACTCGAACTACAATTTTTATTTTTTGTATCGTATGAGTAAATATTTCACTTAAGAACCATTTGACTTTTAAAGGGCTGCAGGTGATATTTCGATATTTCAACGTAGGTATTAATGCGAGCTATATTTACTTGCCTTTATCGCACTTAGAACCATTGGTTAAGCGGTGAGTCAGGTAAATTCACATGAAGTTTTATATTAATATTATTTAATGTGGATAATTTTTATTTGGTTCTTGCAACCACTTTAAAGCGTGATATCCTGCCAGAAATAAATCTACTGAAGCTACTTTTAACAACGATGAGTCCCTTTGAATTTCAATCTGTATTGTTCAACTTTCATGATGTAATACTGTTAATGACTACACTACAGTGTTTGTTTTTTGGCACTTTGTTATATGTAACAAATACTAGCCGGTTAAAGAGTACATTCTTCCTTGCTGCCTTTCTTTTTGCACACGCTTTAATTCCAGCAAATGAATTAATCATGTGGGGTTCTGAATTTAAATTTCAGATCAGATTTAAGTTACCAGAAATTTATTTCATTCCTCAAATGGCTTATTTTATTGATGGCCCATTACTCTACTTATGTATTAGATCACTCATCTATAAAGACTTTAAATTAACCAAATTAGACCTTCTTCATTTAATACCTTTGGTTTCTTATATTGTCTTTATGGTGTTTGAGTATTACCTGCGTTTTTCCTTTGAACAACGCCAACAGTTACTGCTAGACGAGTCATTTGTATATAGTGCTGGCTATGTTAGCGTGGAGTTCTTTAGTAAGTTTATACGTACTTCGTATGCTGTCTTTTGTTTCATCTTAATTAGTAAATATAACCACCTTTTACAAGATAAGTATTCAAATATAGATAAAGGCCATATAACTTGGTTAAAAAGCCTTGTGCTTGGCTTTATGTTGGTAATGATTTCAGAAACAATGCTGTCAATTAGTAAAGTGATTAACTTATTTAAACCATTTAATACCGAGATATTCTCTAATATTGGATTAACTGGAAATTATACGTCATTTATATTGGTGAATTTGTTAGTTTTTTCAGCTATGCGCCATTTTTTAACTTTTGAACAAGTCACTAATATAAAAACCGTTAAGAAAAGTGCTGACGATGCCTTCATTAACCCTGATAGGGCTGAGGAAGTACATCAAGAAATGTTAAGGAATAAAGCCTTTATGGAGCCAGATATTACCCTTGAAAAACTCGCTGAAGCTCTGTCAATTATACCGCGAGATTTATCGATGATGATTAACCGACACTTCGGTATTAATTTTTATGAGTTTGTCAATAAATACCGCATTGACGAAGCGAAGAAAATGCTAATTGACCCAGAATGTAGTGCTAAAACAATCACGGATATATACTTAGCAGTAGGATTTAATAGTAAGTCTGTCTTTTATACTTTCTTCAAGAAGTTTGAAAATATGACACCCTCACAATACAAAAAGAGTGCGTCGTAAGTTACTGTAAAATTGTGCTGCTACCACCCAACAGCCTGCTCCTTTATAAATTTATAACAAGCCACGAGATGTCGTGGCTTGTTAAATAAATTAAATGCTTCAAAAAACACTTAAAACGAATAACGAAGGCCAAGGTTATAACGAGCATGACCTACTGAGTACTGTCGTACTTGATAACTAGAACGCCCATGAATTCTTTGATCTTCTTCTGTTAAATTGATTCCCTCAATAAACACAGAAAAATTATCAGTGACCTCGTAACTGATGTTAGCATCAATCTGAAAGTACTCTTCAACAAATCTAGGATCTCTTGCTGCCGACTGTAAATATTGATCACGCCAGTTATAAGCTATTCGTGCTTGCAAACCATCTTTGTCATAATAGGCAACTAGGTTAGCGGTATTACTCATTCCAGGAACAACCCATTGCTCCTCATTTAGATTAATATCGTAAACCAAATCGCTTTCAACTATTGTGTAGTTAGCTTGAAAGCCAAAGCCTGATTCGCCAAAACTATGTTGAATGGCAAATTCCCACCCTTTAACTGTTGTTTTGTTTTGGTTTACAGGCATGGTTACATCAAATGTAGCAACAGGATCTGTCGCTAACCCGGTAACAACCACTTTGATATCATCACCTTCGCCAGCAACTTCTACATTGACTTCATCTCCAAAATTGTCAGCAAAATAACGATTAAGCTCTTCATTATTAAAGCTAATAGTAGGGTCTCCACCAGTAAGAGCCTCTACAGCTTGGTCGTATAATGCACCATCAATAGGAGAAGTTAGATCTGAGAATAGCGTTTGATCTTCAAATGTTTCACTGACAATGAAATTATCAACATCTTTAGTCCAATAGCCAAGAGACATATAACTTACATCGTCGTAATACCATTCTAAAGAGAAATCAAAGTTGTCTGACTCCATAGGCAATAAAGCTGGGTTACCTCTACCGCCACCGCCACCATCAGCACCATAATAATAAATATTTAATGCTCCTTTTAAATCATTATACAAGGGCCTAGTTATTGTTGTGCTATAGGATGCTCTAAAGTAAACATCTTCAATAAACTCAATATCAAAATCGATACTCGGCAATAATACATCGTACTCCCCATCAATTTCTGAAAAGCCAACAATTGTATTACCGTCGGTATCCTTCTGTTGATAGAGGGCAAAGTTGTTATCGATTATGCTCCACTCAATTCTATCTTGTAGAGGGACTAAAGCTTCAGAGTGCACATCGGTTTTTTCGTAACGTAGACCAACAAAAAGGTTCATTGGCATATCAAATGGTTCTGCAACATAACGGCCTTGCACATAAACTGAAAACGTTTCTTCTGTTGTTACTTCATCTAGATCAAAGTCATAAGACGGACAAAAACCTGTTAAACAAGGACCCCCATCGGATACAGTACCATGTGCCCCTGATCGCAATAACGCTTCACCCCGGGCAATTAAACTATCAAAATCCCAAGTGAAAAACTCTGTTACTTGACGAGGATCATTACTGCCCTCAAGACTATCGTAAACACCAGCTATAGTGTCGATAGTTAATAAATCAGCTATATCACCCGGTGTACCCACACCACTCCAAGTGTTTCTTGCAACGTTTGTAGATTGCCCTCTATTAGTAACTTTTACAGTGGAAACACCAAAGTCAATACTATGGCCATCATCAAATTTATATACAGTATCAAATTGAGCCTGTTCAACATCCATACGATTTTTATAACTGCCAAAATTACTACCTGATAATTGCATATCATTAATATCGAGAGAGTCTATACGTGTGATTTGGTTATAAGAATTACGCTCCCCTAACTGAACCTCTAGTACAGGCATTCCGTCGGCGCTAAAGTAACCTGAGGTAGTAATACGGTTCAATGAGGCTACCGCAACAGACCCCCCCGAGCCATATTTACTATTAGGCTTTGATTGACCGCTGGAATCATGATAATCAAACGTTATGGATAAGTCATCCGTAGGTAGCCACTCTAAATTAAAACCTAATGACTTATTCTCATCAACGGTTGCATATACTCCAACCCCTTGAAGGTTGTCGTTCGAGCAGCCAATTAAACTATAAGTGGTTGGAGACCATATCTTTCCTTCTTGTACCCATACAGATTCACGTGTTGAACAACCAGGGTCAAACCAAGCAGATACATCTTGATGTTGATAGTCTTGTTGATTTTCAGCATACGTATAATCAAGTGTGGCAGTTAAGCTTTCAATAGGTCGCCACTGTAAACTTAATTGACCGTTTATACGTTCACGGGTGAAGTCATCTAGGTTGTACTGAATATTAGTTGGAATAGAATAAATTCCATCATTGACTTCGGTCGGAAAGTTAATGGCCGAGGGGTCACCAACAGCAATAGAGCCCCATTCAGCATCATCAACTTCATCTATAATATCTTGTTCTGTAACAAAATTGCGACTCATGAAGTCTTGGGTTGTCACCGACTGTTCGCCACCATCTCGCTTTTGATAACTTAATGATAAAGACACACCAAATGTATCATCAGCAAAAGTATTACTATATAAACCAGCCAATTCTGGAGTGAAGCTACTACCTTCTCGAGTGCCCGAATCGTAAACCCCTTTCATTGTAAAGGCACCTTGCTCACCGGGTTTTGATAACGGTTTAAAGGTTGATACATTCACTACCGCACCAATACCACCTGTAGCTACATTTGCTCGACCGGATTTATAAACTTCAACAGCTGAAACGCCTTCTGATGCAATATTACCAAAATCAAAGGAACGTCCGCCTGTTGTAGGCATTTGACGGTGATTGAAGGTAACCATATTAAATTCAGGACCAAAGCCGCGGACAGTTATTTTTGAGCCTTCACCTTTGTCTCGTTCAATAGCTATACCTGTAATACGTTGTAAAGATTCTGCTAAATTGGTATCAGGAAATTTACCAATATCTTCTGCTGAAATACCATCAACAACACCTTTTGCTTCACGCTTTAAATCCATAGAACGTAATAAACTGCCGCGTATACCCGTTACTTCTATAACTTCTATTTGTTTAGTTTCTGTTGGTAATATTTCATTGGCCATTTCTTCTTGTGCATAACTTGATGCGCTAAATATACTTGCAATAGCGATAGCAAGGGTGTGTAGCTTGAATTCTTTTTTATACATAATTATTTACCCCTAATAAGACTACTATCTTATGAATTTTTATCGTAGTCTTCTTTATTGATTCAACTTACTTCCCCGTAATTTAAGGTTAATAACGAAGAAGTGATAATGCCGTTTAGTTTGTGATCTTGATCCAATTAATGTTAATTGAACCGTCAATAAAATCGAAACGTAAGGTTTGCTCACCTTGCAGCAGCTCAATCGTTGATGTTTGAGATAGGTATGTTTGCCAGCCACCTGTAGGCTCTACTGTTTGGCTGTCAATTACATTGCCACTAGAAGATAACTCAAAACCATCGCTTCCTGAGTCACTCGCTAAACGGTATTCAATGTTGTAAATGCCATCGGCAGGAATATTTATAATGTACTCCAGAGAGTCACCAGCAGCGATAAAGCCCACATTTTGTCCACCACCTTCATCACCACTATCTTCAATGGTTATGTCAGCACCAGTCGCATTGTCATAGTCTTCAGCTTCAAGAAATATTTCAAAGATGGGAGTAAATAATTCTAACCAGTTTAGGTTCACAGACCCTTCAATGAAATCTAATCGCAGGGTATGTGCACCTGCTGTCATATCAAATTCTGCAGATCTTTGCGTTAAATATGTTTGCCACCCACCTGTAGGTTCAACTGTTTGTGTATCAACCACAACGCCATCAACCGACAATGTAAAGCCATCACTTCCTGATTCAGTGGCTAAACGATAATCAACGTAATAGGTACCATCAGCTGGCCCTGAAATGTTATATTCTAAAGAGTCTCCTGCCGCGATAAAACCAACATTTTGCCCACCACCTTCGTCACCACTATCTTCAATGGTTAGGTCAGCACCAGTTGCATTGTCGTAGTCTTCAGCCTCAATGCGAATACTGGGTGCCGCTGAGCCAGCTTCTTCTTGAATTGCTAATGGCGCTTGCACGCAGCTTTCAGACGAGTGACAAGTTAATTGAATATTGTCAAGTTGAAAATGCACAGCATCATGAGTTTCAATAGTTAATAAGGAGCTTATATTACGGGTATCTAAAGGCAGTGAATCACCTTCAACAATACCTGCTAACCAAGTTAACCAATCAGGAGCAATAAAGGGTGAGTTAATAAAATCATCAATAGGAATAGAGTATGTCACCCAAGTGTCTAAAGCTAAATCAGTGGTATTCCATACCAGTACTCCCATATAGGGCCAACCACTCTCCATTCTGATATCGAAAGTATCGGTTAGCGTATTAGCGCTATCTATATACATATCAAAGCTCAACACAGCATTGTGTCCAACAAGCTCAATTCCTGGAGCAGAAATATTTATATTGCTATCGCCACCTGTTGACGTCACATCAATTACTAAGTCATGCTCGTCTTCTAAGGAGATTATTTTTATAATTGAATCATTAAAGCTGCTAATGGTTAACTCAATAACATCATCTGTATGTTTCCATACTAGTGGACTAAGAGGCTGTATTTCATCGTCATCTTTATTAAAATAACCATCAACAAATATGTCGGTCGTTACAACAGCAACTTCAGGAATTTCGTCAGAAGCTAATTTATCGATTGAAGGGGTTGGGTTTGCACAATCAGTAAGCGCTAATGCAACCTCAGGATCACAAGTCCAAACATTAACAGAGTCAACTAACATTGTTACTGCTTCTGGATTATTATTTGTTAGTTCAATAACCAATTGCATATCTTGGTCAAAAGGGCCTGCAATATTGCCCACACTAAATACATTAGCAATCACTTCATCGTTGAGTAAGTTGTAAGCCCATGTATTGATCCTATTAACCGTATGAATATGTGTTCCATCAAAATACCAACGAATAAATTTATCACTCCATTCAACAGCGTAAGAATGAAATTCAGTTGAAGCTGCTGTTACCGAGTTTGAGTTATATTCAACGCCGTTGGTTAAACCTAAACCATAGTACGCTGCTGCTATCATCGAATTATCAATAGCTTCGAACGCAGTGAGTTTGTTACTACCATCGTATATATCAGCCATGGGAATAGCCGAGAAGGCAGACAAAACATTTGTACCAACAGGCACTTGAATACTTGCTTCAAAACGCCCCTGAGGTAATACTGGTAATGCTCTGATAAACGAGGTAATGCCTTCACTTGAGGTAAGTACTAAGCTGCCATCTACAATGGTTGCATTTTCACTATACCATTGAGTATTATCTAAATGGGTAGTATCAAAGTCGTCATGCCATACATTAACCCAACCTGCTTCGGCTGGTGTTTCGTAATCACTAATGACATCAATAGTTAGTAATGCACTATCAGTTTCACCTGTTGCCTCGTGTGTAACGATATATCTATATGAATCTTTTCCTGAGAAATCAGGGTTTGGCTTATAAGTAAAAGTGCCATCAGTGTTAAAAGTTAATTGCCCATTTCCTGTTATATTGTCATCAGCTAAGGCGTAAGTTAAACCTTCTCCCTGATCATTTTTACTGACATCATTTTCAATCATATCTCCATCTTCTAAAGCTTTAACTGTTTCACCTATGGCGAACAAATTACGGCTTACATTCTCATCAACGTCATCCTTACCACAACCTACTAGGCATGTAGCAACTATTACCGGAAATGCATGTAGTATATTTTTATTAATCATTTATAACCCCTGTTACTCTTCTCTCATTTTTATTTTTAGGGAACCTAATATTTCCTATCAACCAACTCCGTTGACATCTACCTAATGTGTTATGCGTAAGCAAGCTTATGCCTATGTTGAGCAAACCATAATTAGGTATCATCAATTTTTACCTTAGTTATTATTGTTAATCGTTCTGCTAGTGAACTCGAACAATAAAAAAACCGCATAGTTTAGTTTGAGTAAGCGTATTTTACTTGAACCACTTGTTACATGTGGCTTAGAAGGGATAATGTGGTGGTTGACTTATGTAAATGAGGCTACTTCAAAATGAAGGATATTAGCAGAAACCGTACCTGCTCTATCATAAATAGTACTATCACCAACTGCACAGTTATACGCTTCTTCTATGACGCTGGCGATTAAAAGTGAAAGACTATAAGAAAAAATAGCAGAAGAATACACTTGATAACCTGTTAGGTTTTAATAAAAAATTTACAGGCAATTTAAATTTAGTTATCTGATAAAGTTACAGTAATATAAAATCAATAGCTCTCTAGATGACCCAAAGCCATCGATCATTATTAACGTAAGGCCTATGACTATTAAACAGAAGATAAAACAAAGAACGCGCCAGTTTATCGACTCTCACTATATGCTTAGTGGCATTAGTGTCGCGTCTTTTTTAGAATCCACTATTGTACCTATACCTTTAGAGGCAGTGTTAGTGCCTTTAATGCAATCGCGTCGTGAAAAGTTATGGTTGATTGCACTCATGGCAACGTTAGGTTGTGTGGTAGGGGCTTTATTTGGTTATGGTATAGGGTATTATTTATTTGACGCCATCGGTGATTGGGTTATTACTACATTGTCAACTCCTGAACAATTTGACGCTGTGCAGCAAAAAATACACGATCAAGGGTTTTGGTTTGTATTAACCCTTGGCATTGTGCCTGTTCCGTTTCAAGTTGCTATGCTTGCTGCTGGCGCGGCTAAATACTCACTTGCTTTATTTTTAGTTGCCGCAACGATTGCGCGCACTATCCGGTATTTTGGTTTAGCTGTTATCGTATATTATGCCGGTAATCGAGCTGAGCGCATTATTAGCAAGCATAAAACCAAGGCAACAATTGCTTTAACAGTACTCGTGCTAGCAGTGTGGGGAGTGAGTGTATTAATAAAAAGCCTGAATGCCGGTTAGAGCACGGCCTAAAATTAATGCGTGTACGTCATGAGTTCCTTCATAAGTATTTACCGCTTCAAGGTTCATTACGTGGCGAATAACATGAAATTCATCGCTAATGCCATTACCACCATGCATATCACGTGCAATGCGCGCAATGTCTAACGCTTTACCACAAGAGTTGCGTTTAACCAGTGAAATAGCCTCTATCGCTAATGTTCCTGCATCCATGAGGCGACCCACTTGTAAGCAGGCAAATAAACCCGTGGTGATCTCAGTTTGCATATCAGCCAATTTTTTCTGAATAAGTTGAGTAGCCGCTAAAGGTCGGCCAAATTGTTCTCGGTCTAAGGTGTATTGACGGGCGGCATGCCAACAAAATTCTGCGGCACCTAACGCGCCCCAAGCAATGCCGTAACGGGCTTTATTTAAACAGCCAAACGGCCCCGCCAGCCCTTTAGCGTTAGGTAGCATGTTGTCGGTAGGAACAAAAACATTATCCATAACAATTTCGCCGGTAATTGACGCCCTTAAAGAAAATTTACCATTAATTTTAGGGGTGCTTAAACCTGTCATACCTTTTTCCAGAATAAAGCCACGGATCACGCCGTCGAGCTTGCCCCAAACAACAAATATGTCGGCAATGGGCGAGTTCGTTATCCACATTTTGGTGCCAGTTAAACGATAGCCTCCGTCAACCGCAACCGCTTTGGTTGCCATACTGGCTGGGTCAGAGCCTGAGTTAGGCTCGGTTAAACCAAAGCAACCAATATATTCTCCTGTTGCTAATTTAGGTAAGTATTTCATGCGTTGCGCTTCACTACCGTAGGCATGAATGGGGTGCATTACTAACGATGACTGCACGCTCATTGCACTACGGTAACCACTGTCTACCCGCTCAACTTCACGGGCAACTAAACCATAAGTGACGTAATTTACGCCAGCACAGCCGTATTTTTCAGGAATGGTTGCGCCTAATAAACCCAAGGCCCCTAATTCACGCATTATTTCAACGTCAAAATATTCATTGCGATTAGCTTCTAGTATTCTTGGCATAAGCTGGTTTTGGCAATATTGGTGCGCGCTATCACGAACCATGCGCTCTTCTTCTGACAATAAAGACTCAAGTAATAAAGGGTCTTGCCAGTTAAAGTCAGGACGTTTGTTTGCGTTAGCGGTTGAGTTCGACATATGAAAAACACCTTGAGTAAATAATGTTAATGGTAGTTTTAATAATTAATGAGCTATTAACTATTTTGATAGTAGTTAAAACTTAGCCAAAGATAAAATATTCATTTTCTTTATCTGGTATAGCTTTTATCTATATCAATGCTTTTTATAACGCTTTGAGCGATACTTGCCTAGTTAATACTAGGTAAGTGAGACTATGGACTTAAAAAGCTTGCAGTACTTTGTTGCTGTTTATGAAAAACAAAGTTTTAGTGCCGCGGCCAAAAGTTGTTTTATTGCACAACCCTCAATTTCTGCCGCCATTAGGTTGTTAGAGCAATCGTTAAGGACTTCTTTATTTAGTAGGCATGCTAGAGGTGTTACGCCAACAGACACAGGTGAAAGGCTTTACCCCTTAGCAAAACAACTGCTGGGGCAAGCAGAAGCAATAAAAAATATTTTTACCGGTGAAAGCATTAACAAAAGCTTTAATTTAGGCGTAACGCACGGCCTTGGGGTTGAGCGTATGTCTGCGTTACTAAAAGACTTCACCGCTGCACAAGAATTAATGCAGTTAACCTTAGTGCCGCACCAAGCAACTTGTGATGCGCGCATTATCATGAAGGAAGAATTAACAGAAACGGAGCATTACCTACCACTGTGGCAAGAAGAATACCTGCTGGCATTACCTTATAACCACGTACTTGCCCTTAAAAACTCTATTTCACTGCAAGATTTAGACGGGCTGCCTTTTATTAAGCGTAGCCCTTGCACCGCGTGGGACAGCTTAAATGACACATTAACATTAGCCGGTATTACCTTAGACATCAGGGCTAAAATTCAAACCATAGATTATGCGCTAGGGCTAGTACATGCAGGGTTAGGCTGTGCTTTGGTACCAGCGTCACCTGAAATACTGAAAAAATTCGACATTGTTTTCTTACCTATTAATGGTATACAGCTGCTGCGAGAGGTTGTATTAGCCTATCAAACCCCCTCAGGCATTATTGACACGTTAAAAAAGCTGATTGTAAAGCATAGGCGATAACTTTTAATTATACCGTGACAATCCCAGTGAAATATAAATAACAACCAATAAAACCAAGCCAACTTATTGCTAATAACACCCATGGTAACAGGCTGTTAGCTGAGTTAGTTGCAGGCGTACCCTCAACATCGTCAGGTTTATCCGCAGCGACTTTTAATGTACTTTTACGTGCTTTGTCGCGCTCGCGTGCTTTTATTTTTTGCTGTTTTTTATACTCAGCAATGCCTTTTTCTATGCCCTGAGCCACTAACTTAGTTTGCGCTTTTGTTTGATTAGGTCGCTGCGTACCTTTAGCAATTTTTATTGCTTGTGCTTGTACTTCTTTTGATATTTTAGTCATATGAGTGATGGTTGTACTTATTTATATTAAGTGGGTTTAGTGAAAGCTTGCATAAAGTGTTTGCTTAATCCCATGCTTTATTGTCTATTTTATTTATCGGGTTGGTATGCATTTTTATTGCGATTAAGCTATTTTGTTTCTTTTTGCTGTGCAGTAGCAACACCACCACCGGTTAGCGATATTCTCATGGCAGTTTCAACGCTAATATCGAGCGGAGTTAACTGGTCTTTGTCGATATATAAAGTATAGCCACCTATTTGGTAACTTAGCGGAATGTAAACACCTAGTTTTTCATTGTTTTCAAACAGCGTCTGGGCACCTTCATGGCTCGTAACAAAACCTATTAAGTGAATACTGTCACTAATCTTTACCGAAACAACGCTTTGTATTTGTTGCTGTTTGTTAATACTGATTAAATTAACGGCGTCTTGCAGCGCGCCATAAATGGTTTTTACAATCGGTATTCTTTCTAATATGCTGCTACTAAAGCTGATTAATGACTTTACAACATAAGCGTTTACCGCTAAACCTGCTAGCAGCAGAATAACAAAACCGAGCAGTAAGCCTAAGCCGGGAAAGTAAATACTTTGCGGGATCAAAGGTGTTAAGCTTGTTTCTATTGTTCCTATTAACCAGACAAAAAAGTAAATAGTGAGCGATAGTGGCAATAAGGCAAGTAGCCCCTGCATGACTAAGATAGCGAGTTTTTTTAACATTAAATGTCCTTGTTGTCTTGTCGTTAGGCGTATAGCTATTAGCGTAAATTGTATTTCAACTGAGATGATGGCTCAACATTAGGCCGCTTAAAGGTTAACAATAAACGCAACTCTGCTGCTAATTTCTTTAAAGTCTTGTTCAACCAATGGTTGTTTAACTTGCTGCGCCTCAATCATTTTACTTTGGCTGAGGACAAAGTGTTTTTGTTCATCATTTTGCGCAAATCGCTTAAGTTCGCTTAACCCATCGAGTAACCGGATAGTAACAGATATATCACCCGTGGCGTGTTGCCTAACTTGCTCAAGCGCCTCTCTCGCAATATCAGTAAAGGTTAACACTTTACAAACCAACCTCAGCGTACCTTCTTGATCATACCGCTGCTCCTCAGGAAATACTCTCGTTGTTAACCCGCACAAGACTGAATTAAGCTTATCAACACAAGTAATTGCCGTGTATGGATCATTAATACCGGGGGAGAGTGCGCGTAAAGCAATTTCGACTAATTGCCGCACTGCAAATTTAGGATCTTGAACCGGTGTTCTACAGGCTCCCAACACAACATTAGCCATTATTTTTTTGGCTAAACTTTTGTCTACTGCATCATTGGCAACGGCATTAACCGCATAAATAGTGGCCACAGTTGCGTCTTTCACGACAAAGTTCCCTGAGGTAAGTTTGCACTTAATCAGCACATTATATTCCGTAGCTAAGGTTATTAGTGCCGCGTGATCAATAGTTTGCACATAGCCACTACATTTTGCGAACACATTAAATAGTTGAGGCCTTTGCCCAATGTCTGTTTGTCGCGAGCCAGTGTTAACTACATTTTGTTCTTGAATATTGCTTGAAGGAAAGAGGTTTTCAATACTGCTTTGAAGGTCTTGATACACATCGTCAATCACAACATCTGCCTGAATAGACCTTGATACATGATGAATAAAATAGATCAAAACCCCCACGCTGCTGCAGGTCATTGCTAGGGCAATAACCACGGTTAAGCCCGGTTTAAAAGCGTAGGGCTCTGCAAAACTAATGGCGCAAAACACCAGAATACAAAACAAAAAATTAGCAATAAAAGCGCCAAGTACCACTTGCGTACCGGTATCCATCATAAAATTACGCAGCAAACGGGGGCCAAATTGCGATGAGGCTAAGGTTAAAGCAACAATAGTGAGTGAAAAAGCGATACTGGTCACGGTAATCATAGCGCCAGCAATCGTCCCTAATAAAGAGCGAATGGCCTCAATATCCATTTTATACAGCAGTGGCAATGAAAGCCCAAGGCTATCTATATAAACAGCGTCAATATAGATAGTAAAAAACGCCAGCATAATAGAAGAAAGCACCATAAGGCTTGGTAAAAACCAAAAGCTCGTACGTGCTTTTTCTATCAGTGGCGCATACTTAACAATATTAAATTGCACAGCTCTACTCTTTTTATTATTGAAGTGATCTGAGTATATAGTAGTAGCTGATACTATTCATAATAGATATATGAATAAAAATGATGGTTGGCTGAAAAAATAAGCCGAGGCCGCAGGTTAGGAGCCTGCATTAAGGCCACGGCTACATTTACTATGATAAGATTTTAGCGGGTAAACTCTGACGTTTTGCTCCATTTAGGCCATACATTTTCTTGAGATAGCGCATACCCAATGTCATAAAAGGCTTGTATATCTTCTACTGCACCAGACAGATCCCAGTCATCACTATATTCATCACATAGGCCATGATAACACTGCGTTAAGCTGTCATGTAGTTTAGCGCGTAATGCTTTGGTTGCTTCATCAACTGGGGTTGGCCCTGTTTTTGCGTAAAGTGCAGGAATGCCAATGCTAGCAAAAGCAAAATGATCAGAGCGATAGTAAATGCCGGCTGCTGGACGAGGGTCGCCTGCAATAGTGCGGCCTTGTTTTTTCGCAGCGACAGCCAGGTAGTTATCTAATTCTGACTGGCCTAAGCCATAAACAGATACGTCACTGCTTCTTCCGCTTACACCTAAGGCGTCCATATTAATGTTAGCGACAGTTTTAGCCGCTGGTATAATAGGGTTAGCGGCGTAATATTTAGAGCCTAGTAACCCTTGCTCTTCTGCCGTTACCGCTAAAATGGTAATTGAACGCTGTGGCGCAACCGGCAATTTAGCAAAGGCTTCTGCTATTTCAATCAGCGCACCCGTGCCTGAGGCATTATCTACTGCGCCATTATAAATTTGGTCACCCGTTAAGCTCGTATCTTTACCTAAATGATCCCAGTGTGCAGTATAAATAATGTGTTCGTCGGGCTTAGTGCTACCAGGTAAAGTCGCGATAAAGTTATATGACACTGACTCTTTTACCGTGTTTTTTACTTTAACTGACGCGGATAAATCCCCCATAGCAACATGATAACTGCCTTTAGCGGCTTCAATTTTAGCTTGTTCAAAGTTCAAGCCAGCGCGTTCAAATAACTCAGATGCCACCTCGCTATTTACCCAGCCTTCAACAGCAACACGCCCTTTATTTAAATCGTCACGTACAAAGCCAAATTGAGGGCCACTCCATGAGTTTGCCACAACTGACCAACCATAAGATGCCGGTGCGGTTTCATGAATAATAATGGCACCTTCAGCACCTTGACGGCTGGCTTCTTCGTATTTGTATGTCCAACGCCCGTAATAGGTCATCGCATTACCATTAAAAAGCGCTGGGTCTTGTGTAGCAAAGCCGGGGTCATTCACCAACATAACCACGGTTTTACCCTTTACGTCTAAGCCCTGGTAGTCATTCCAGTTATATTCTGGTGCATTAACACCGTAACCAACAAAGACTAATTCTGAATCATTAAGTTGCTCAAAGTCGCTAATGCGGCTCGAGCCCATCACCATGTCTTGACCATATTGGTAATCTTTACCACTTATTGACAAGGTCATGTCGGTCGATGCCTCAATGGAGACCATAGGGACTTTTTGCAAAAAGCTGTCGCCATTGCCAGGTTTAAACCCAACAGCGGTTAATTGCTCAGTTAAGTAGGCCAGTGTTAGTTCTTCGCCTTTACTCGACGGCGCACGGCCTTCAAATTCGTCTGATGACAGCACTTTAATATGGTCAATAAGTTGTGCCTTATTAATGCTGTTGTAACTTGCCGCAATATCTTTCTCTGTGTTGCCTATTACAGCGCTATTATTTGCACCACAACCACTTAGTACCGCGGAAACAAGCAAAGTTAAACCCATTATTTTTTTCATTGTGTGTATCTTTTAATTGAGGAAAATGATCTAACGATTATAAACAAATATTTTCACCGATAGCCAGGCTTAGCAACAAGCGGAAAGCCTGGTAAACGAGAAACTGTAAATATATCAACACAAGCACTTAACTTTGCTCTTCACTACCCGAAATAACAATTTGATTTCGGCCATTATCTTTAGCTAAATACAGGGCATTATCCGCATCACTCATTTGTTTTGAAAAGCTGTCTTTGCTGTCAAACACCACACCAAAGCTAACACTAATAGATATTTGTGTGTTACCCGCGGGTATATCAGATACTGCCACTTCACGGCGAAAGTCATCTATTTTAATATAAAGCTGATCGGCATCTACACCATGTAACAATAGGCCAAAGGTGCCACCTGCTAAACGTGCCGATAAACCACCCGCAAAGTGTTTACGCATGTATAAAGCTAACACTTTTAATACCTGATCGCCCGTTTCGTGGCCATAGGTATCATTCACTTTTTTAAAGTAGTCAATATCAAATACCGCTAAACAATAAGATATATCGCGCTTGCTATATTCGGCTATGCGCTGCTTAGCGCTATTAATAAAGGTTCGCCGGTTTAGTAATTCAGTTAAATAGTCTGTGTTGGCTGTGTGCTGAATTTGCGCAATATTGCTTATGCTTTCAATGTTCTGGGTAATACGGCAGTAAAATTCTTCTGGACAGAATGGCTTACGTAGAAAATCGTCAGCGCCATTTTTAATAAAGCGAGCTGAATGAATACCATTTTCAGCACCAGAAATACCAATCACTGTCATTTGTTCGCGGGTATATTTTTTACGAATTTCATTGGTTAGCGTTATGCCATTCATTTCGGGCATTTCTAGGTCGGTGATCACCATTTTAATGTTTTTATGTTGACGCAATTGCGCTAACGCTTGCACGCCATTATTTGCTGTGTAAACCGTAAAGTTACGGCGTTTTAATAAGCCAACAATATGCGTACGCGCTGCTGATGAGTCATCAACCACTAAAATAGACTTATTACTGTTTGTTTGTTGCCCATGTAAAATACGCTTTAAGTATAAAAACGCTTGGCTGTTTTCTTTCGGGATATAGTCTATTACAGGCTGGGCTAATATTTTTTTTCGGGTTGTCTCATCCATTTTGCCGGTTAAGACAACGCTGGGGATTTTGTGTGATAACACATAAGCAATTGCTTCGCCGTCTGGTGCGTCAGGCAGTGAAAAGTCAACTGTGGCGGCAAAAAAATCAGTATCCTTTGATAAAATTTCTTCAACTTGGGCTAACGTCGTAGCTATCACCACATCAAAGTTTAGTGACTGGGCTATTTGTTTAATAACACTAGCAATTGGTTTGCTGTCTTCTACTACGAGTAATTTTTGTGACATTGTCAGCCCTTTTTATTGAATTTATATTAAACTGCTTGTAAGTTCGCATACTCAACCACGAGCCACTTACTACCCACATCAGCAAAGTTAACCTGAATGCGTGATTGCGCGCCACTACCTTCATAATTTAGCACAACACCTTCACCAAATTTAGCATGTTTTACTTGTTGTCCCAATTTAAAGCCTGTGTTGGCAAATGTTTCTAAAGTAAAGGTGTTAGAGAACTTGCCTACCGCTTTAGGTTTGGCCACTTGGCTTTGCATGCGTATTTCTTCAATACATGCTTCGGGTAGTTCACGTAAAAACCGGCTCGCTTTATGAAACTTTTCTTGTCCGTAAATACGACGACTTTCTGCATGGCATAAGTATAGCTTACTCATCGCTCTTGTCATGCCAACGTAGCATAAGCGTCGCTCTTCTTCTAAGCGCCCTATTTCTTCTACCGACTGTTGTGACGGGAACATGCCCTCTTCCAGGCCAGCGATAAAAACTAACGGAAACTCTAACCCTTTAGCTGAATGCATTGTCATTAACTGTACCGCTGATTCAAATTCATCCGCTTGTGACTCACCAGACTCTAAAGCTGCGTGCGTTAAAAATGCGGTTAAGGGCGTTAGTTCTTCGGCCAAGTCTTGGTCAGATAAAGGCGCACTTTCAAAGGTTTGACAGGCCGTAACTAATTCATTTAAGTTTTCAATACGCTGCTCAGCGCGTTCGCCCTTTTCTGCTTTGTACATGGCTTTTAAGCCTGAATGCTGCACAACAAAGTTGGCTTGTTGGTCTAAGTCTAGGTCAGTTGAGTCGTCTTCGAGTTGGTCAATTAATTGAATAAATTGGCTAATGGTTTTAGCGCTGCGTCCTTTTAACTGCTCAGCCTGCAGCATTTGTTGGCACGCTTGCCATAAGGTTACTTCTAGGCTTCTGGCAGCATCACGAATTAACGCTACAGTTTGATTACCGATACCACGCGTGGGTGTGTTGATAATACGCTCAAAGGCCGCGTCGTCGTCTCGGTTATTAATGAGTCGTAAGTAAGCTAAGGCATCTTTTATTTCTTGGCGCTCGAAGAAACGCTGTCCGCCATAAATACGATACGGCAACTGCCTTTGCAGTAAGGCTTCTTCCATCAAGCGTGATTGCGCATTAGAACGATACAAAATAGCCACTTCATCAAGCTTGCCGCCATCGTCATGCCATTTTTTAATACAGCCAACAATAAAGCGAGCTTCATCTATTTCGTTAAAAGCCGTGTACACCGATATTTTTTCACCGGCTTTATCATCCGTCCACAGCTCTTTACCTAGGCGGTTATTATTATTGCTAATTAACTGATTTGCGGCGTTAAGAATATTTGCGGTTGAACGATAGTTTTGCTCTAAACGAATGGTTTGAACCTCACTAAACTCATGGGTAAAGCGCTCAATGTTTTCAATACGTGCACCGCGCCAACCATAAATAGATTGGTCGTCATCACCCACTATCATGACCTTAGATTGCGCACGCCCGAGCAATGTTAACCAAGCATATTGTATGGCATTGGTGTCTTGAAATTCGTCAACTAAGATATGGCCAAAACGTTGTTGATAATGCGCGAGTAATTCAGGGTTATTAAGCCAAAGTTCGTGAGCACGCAGGAGTAATTCGGCAAAATCAACGAGGCCTGCACGGTCGCAAGTTTCTTGATAGGTTTTATACACTTTGACAAAAAGCGCTTCGCTAGGGTCAAACTGGGCATCAATATGCTCAGGCCTTAACCCTTCATCTTTTTTGCCATTGATATACCAAACAAATTGCTTCGCGGGCCATTTTTTTTCATCCAGCGCTAACGTGCGAATAATACGCTTAATTAAGCGCAGTTGGTCGTCACTATCAAGCACCTGGAAGGTTTGTGGTAACTTTGCTTCTTGAAAATGCATACGAAGGAGGCGGTGCGCTAAGCCATGAAAGGTGCCTATCCACATGCCATGGGTGTTGCCACCGGTAACTTGTTCAACTCTGGCGCGCATTTCTGCTGCGGCTTTATTAGTGAAGGTTACCGCTAAAATAGAATGTGACGCTGCTTGTTCCACTTGCATTAACCATGCAATACGCTGAACTAATACCCGCGTTTTACCAGAGCCCGCCCCCGCTAACACCAACATGTTTTGTTTAGGTGCTGCAACAACTTCGCGTTGTTTATCGTTTAAAGAGTCGAGTAATTCTGAAACATCCATCGTGGAAACCTTTACTTTGAGAGGGGAATAATTTTTATAGGGCAGGATATAGTAATGTGATTAAAAGCCTGCCTACGAGTTAGGGTATATTTATTAGTATAGTGAATAGTGTAACACTGGTTTTATGTACAGTCAGCCTTTTGTATAAGTTTAACGCCAATCTCAATAAGCGCGTCAGTACAGCGGCGCTACTTCTCCTTAATTTACAAGCCTGCCAACTGGGTTAGCCGGTTTAATTCAATATCTGGCAGTAGCGTAATGGGTTGCCCCACATCATAACAAGACAACCAGGCGGTTTGACAACCTGCAAGTAATGCCCCTTGAATATCTGCGCGTCCGCAGTCTCCTACATGCAGTAGCTGAGACGGTTTGATCATGAGCTTTTCGCACGCTAAGTCAAACATGTCACTTGCCGGTTTTTGCCTTAATAACGTGCCATCTGATTGCCACCCTGCATGGTAAATATGCTGAAAATAGTGCGCAATACCTAATGTGCTTGTATCAACATTGCCGTTACTAATAGCAATAAGTGGGTATTTTTCACGTAAATTTGCCAATAAATTTACGCTTGCCTTAGGGAGAGTAAAGTCACTGCGTAATGAAATAAAATAGTTAAGCGCCGCTAATGCTTGTTGCTCGGCTGTATTTTCACTTAAGCCTAGGGCAATAAAACCAAGGCGATACGTCACTAAGCGCACTTGTACAACATCATGGGCTAAGTCGGGTTGTTTTTGCACAGCTTGTTGACGAAAATACCGCCAAAAATGGTGGTTGAGCACCTTAGGAAGTTTAGTTGTATTGTCAATGGGTAAACCGTTGGTCCAAATAGCCAAACCAGAGAAATAAGCAATCATTTTCTTTTCTATTGCCTGCATTATCGGTTTATTGCTGTAAAGCGTATCATCTAAGTCAAAGCTTATTGCTTTAATAGTAGACAAACGTCGGTAGAATTTCATTTTATGGTCGCTCTATTATCAATATCGGAACTAAGTGGAAAGCAACTCTTTGCTTAGGTAAACACATTAACCGCTATGTCGTAAGGTGTTGGTACAATAACTTGGCAACCAAACGTTTAAACTGGCTTAATAATAAAGTGTCCATGCGTGGATCAAAATGGTGTGCGTCATTGCTGCTAATGGCTAAAAAACCTAACGTTTTTTCTGCGTGGGTTAACTTCACCAATACAACAGAGCCGGGACAGTTGTGCGAGAATATTAATTCTTGCTCGCTTTGTTGCAGGCGGCCAAAATAATAATCACTGCTTGCTAAGCGGTTATGCATTACGCCCTGACAATCATTTTTAGATAAACTATCATGTTTAATGCTAGTTGCTTCGCTAAGGTATAATGTAAAAGCAGACAACGACAATAGCTCTGTTGTTGTTTGTACTAAGCAATCAAGTAATTCACCTGCCGATTGACAGTCAATCAAGCGTAGGTATAAATCGCTATAAAGTACAAATAAGTCTTCGTTATGATGAGCGACTGACATTAACTGGGTGATTTCGTCTTCTAAATTCTGCACTTTTTGCCTGAGTTGCTGTTGCTGTCTTTCTACTAACGAAACCGTTCCTCGCTTGGTGTCGTTTAACCTTAACCCTGTGATTAATTCGCTATTACGGTTAAAAAACTCAGGATTATCTAGTAAGTAGGCGCTAACCAACTCATCAGTTAAGGGTAAGTCATCTATATTTGTCATGTGTTGTTCACTTTTCATCTAATTTCTTCAATTTTATTGTGCTTATATAGACAATTGTCCATCAAAAACATGTACGGCAGGACCAGACATTTTTACTGGACTCCCAACCCCTTTCCAGTAAACCCTGAGCTTTCCGCCAGGCAACTCTACTGTCACCTGCTTGCTGAGTTTGTTTTGCATTTGACCCACAACAACCGCAGCACAGGCGCTAATACCACAGGCTAAATTCTCAGCAGCGCCCTGCTCATAAACACGTAGTTTTATCTGATTTGCCGCAACCACTTCCATAAAGCTGACATTCGCGTGTTCTGGAAAACGTTCATGTTGCGAAATTTCTTTACCTAACTTTTCTACTGGTACGTCAAGCACATCATCAACGGTTACCACACAATGGGGGCCACCTAACGACACCACACCGCAAAGTACAGTTTCAGTTGCGCTACGCAAAATATAGGTTCCCTCAGTTTTTTGTGCCACAAAGGGTATTTTAGCCGGTTCAAACTGGGGGACTGGCATAGTGACTGAAATATTGCCATCACGCTCAACAAACAAGGTCACCTTGCCCGAGCCGGTTGAAGCACGGATTTTATTTTTATTACATAAGCCCTTCATGCGTACAAAGCGTGCAAAGCATCGTGCTCCGTTACCACATTGGTTCACTTCGCTACCGTCTGCCTTAAAAATACGATAATGAAAGTCTAAATCGGGATCATAGGGAGGTTCAACGATCAATAAATGATTAAAGCCAACACCCAAATGTCTATCGGCTAGCTTGGCGATTTGTTCAGTCGATAAATAAGCATTCTGTGTAACATTGTCTAAGACTAAAAAATCGTTACCTAGGCCATGCATTTTGGAAAAATTCACTAGCATTATGACTGTTTCTTAAGTTGTTTAGTCACCTGTGCAGGCTCTTTTATTACGGGTTTTTTCATTGTTTTACTTTCTTCGACTTGGTATAAGTCACCTTTTGAACCACAGCCAGAAATAATAAGCGTGGTAGAAAAACAGAGAAATAAAAGCGAAAAATGTTTAATTGAATGCATAAGTACTAGTTATTGCCATGAAAGTCGTTTAAGTCAAGCTTTTCAAGTTAACTTAATAGGTATTTATTTTGTCAGATTGCTATTATACTCACATGCTGATTATCCAAACAACAAAAGAAAGCCAATGAACGATAGCCAATATAATTTAATCTCTGAAGATTTGTTACTTGCTGTTGAAGAAGCCATTGAAAACTGTGGCGTTGACATAGACTATGAAAGTGCCGGTGGTTTATTAACCCTAACCTTTAAAGACAGCAGCAAAATAATTATTAATAAGCAAGCACCATTACATGAAATTTGGGTAGCTACAAAATTTAATGGTCATCACTTCACCTATTCTGACAATGACAAAACATGGACAGATAAGCGCGGTGGTGATGAGTTTTGGCGGTTTTTATCAAACGCCGTCAGCACACAAGCTGCAACAGAAGTAACTTTATCCACTGAATAATCGATACCTTTGGAAGAAACAAAATGACAACTGTAAAAATAGCGACTCGCAATAGCGCCCTTGCCCTCTGGCAGGCCGAATACGTAAAAGCACAATTAGAGCACTTTCACCCGCAGCTTGAGGTTGAGCTTGTTCCCATGACGACCAAAGGAGATGTCCTGTTAGATACACCTTTGGCTAAAGTGGGTGGTAAAGGACTTTTTGTTAAAGAGTTAGAAGTCGCTATGTTAGAAGGCAGAGCTGATATTGCTGTGCATTCAATGAAAGATGTACCAGTGGATTTTCCTGAAGGCTTGGGCTTAGAGGTCATTTGTCCACGCGAAGACCCCCGTGACGCCTTTGTTTCTAACACCTATTCATGCCTTAGCGACTTACCCCAAGGTGCTATTGTTGGTACGTCTAGCTTGCGTCGTCAGTGCCAACTAAAAGCTAAACGCCCAGATCTAGAAATTCATGATTTACGCGGTAATGTTAATACGCGCCTTAAAAAACTTGATGAAGGCCAATACGATGCTATTATTTTAGCGGCAGCTGGCTTAATTCGTTTAAAAATGCGTGAGCGCATTACACAATATATTGAGCCTGAGGAAATACTCCCTGCTAACGGTCAAGGTGCTGTAGGTATTGAATCTCGTATTGACGATGAACGCATGAGAGCATTACTTAAACCACTTGAATGCCCCACCACACGAATAAGAGTATTAACCGAACGTGCGATGAACAAAGCGTTAGAAGGCGGTTGTCAGGTACCTATTGCCAGCTACAGCCTTGTTTCTGACGACGGTAAAGAAGTGCACTTACGTGGTTTAGTAGGTGCAACAGACGGAAGTGAGTTAATTGAAGGTGAAATTACTGGCCCGGTTGAGCAAGGCGAAGCGTTAGGTAATGCATTAGCACAAGACTTACTGAATCGTGGTGCAGGAAGAATTTTAGAAGAAGTTTTCGCTGCTCACGCTGCCGATAACTAGTCCTTATACCATGAGTTTCATTTAATTCTCGCTAAGAGGGAAGTAACTTAATAGGCCTGGTATTACCAGGTCCATTAACATAATGTTTGATGAAAATGATGTTTAATAACCATAATGCGCTTAATGTTTTAATAACGCGACCAACTAAAAAAGCACAAGCGCTTGCTAGGTCGCTGAGCAATATGAATATTGCCCATGTTAATCAACCCTTATTTGACTATCAGTCATTAGCTGAACGCCAAATAAGTAAAGATTTATTAACCAATAATAATATTATTGTTTTTGTTAGTGTTTCTGCGGTTGAGTTTGCCCATCAATGTTTACCCGCAAAGGATTGGCAATACCAACACCTTATTGCCGTTGGTGAGGTTACTAAAATAGCACTGCAGCGATTAGGGTTTTCGCAAGTTCATTGCCCTGAGCAGGAAAACAGCGAAGGTTTGCTGGCACTGCCAGTGCTAAGTAAACATTTTAATGGTGAGCCTATTACTATTGTTCGTGGCGATAGCGGCAGAGCGCTTTTAGCCAAAACATTAGGCGAGCGAGGTGCTACTGTCAGTTATTTAAATAGCTACCAATGTGTATGGCGACTATTCAACCAAAACATGAGTGAATTCTGGCATGCTCGGAAAATAAATTGTATTGTAGCAACCAGTAACGCTATATTAGAAAGACTACTACAATTAACACTGATTAACCCAACATCCCGTAATAAAGCTGATGAAGCGTTAGCGAGGTATTGGCGTACAGAGTGTGTATGGATAGTCGTTAGCCAACGTATCGCCGACACCGCACAGCAGTTTGGTTTAAAACATGTCATCGTAAGTGATGGTGCTAGTGAGGTAGCTATAACTGATATATTAACGCAAATACAAGGTAATGAGTAAATCCATAATCACGCTAGCAATCTTAAATTAACGAGAACTTAGCTTAGGTCTATAACAGGCTTATTTTAAAGAATGGAATGAATAATGACTGAATCAAAAACGCCGTCAACCTCAGAAAAACTGAGCGAATCTACCAGCAAAGTCAGTTCAAAAAAAGATGCTACTCAACAAAAAGATATCAAGCAAAACGATGTCAAACAAAGTGCTACCAAGAAGCCTCCTACCGCTGCAGCGTTAAAAGAATCAAACGCAGCAAGCAGAAAGCTATCTAAATTAGCACTACTCGCCCTGCTTGTTGCCATCGTCGCGCCTGCAGGGCATTTCTATTGGCAGCAATTACAAAGCCAACAAGTCGTGCAAACACTTACTAGTAAAATAAGTAATGAAAATAACGCAACCTTACAACGTTATAAAGCTAATATACAGCAAGCATTGGGCAATCAAGAAAGAGACTTAGCCGAAAAAATTCAACAGGTTGCCCTTAACATAAGCCGTGTTGCTCAAGATGAAATTGATGCTCTTAACGCCAAAGTAGCGCAACTTGAACAGGGAATTAAAGCGAAGAAGCCAAGTGACTGGCTATTGCACGAAGCCGAATATTTAATTCGTATCGCTGCACGTACCTTATGGCTAGAGCATGACGCTACTGCCGCTATTGGTTTATTAAAAGACGCTGATGCCCGTTTAACTGAATTAAAAGACCCTGCATTTTTACCCGTGCGTGAAGTAATTCGCCAAGATATTAATACACTTGAACTCATGCCCTCGTTAGATACCGACGAAGTCGTTTTAACACTCATGGCACTAAGTAAACAAGTTACGCAATTACCGTTAGCAATAACAACCCTAGGCACTGAGAATGCAACTAATACAGTACAATTATCTGACAACATTAGTGATTGGCAAACAAATCTAGCTATTACATGGCAAAAATTTTTAGATGACTTTATTAGTGTGCGCAAAAGATCCGGTACGGTCGAAGCTTTAATCTCGCCCACACAACAAGAAAACTTAAAACAAAACTTACGTTTAAAGCTTCAGCTTGCGTTATGGTCTGCGACCGAACGTAAAGGCGAGGTTTATCAACAATCATTAAGTGACATCAAGCAATGGCTTAATGAATATTTTGATATGAGCGATAATGTTAACCAACATTTTGTTAAGACACTAAACGACTTACAACAAAAGCAAATTAATTTTAATTACCCCAGTGAACTTGGCGCATTAACGGCAATTAGAGCAACATTAAGCGCTCAGCAGGCTACACCGGTAAAAAGCAAAACAAATACCCCTTTGAAAAAACCTAACAATACGCTTAACAATGACGGGAATAACCTCCCTCCGCAAGAGCAAGAAGATAAAACACAAGAGCCCCCAGCTGAGCAGCCAAAAAGTGAGGGCATTATATGATTCGCTTTATCGTCATTATCGCGCTTTTTTTCGCTGTTTTAGCACTGAGCCCGTTATTACTTGAAGAGCCTGGCTATATTTTAATTAGCATGGGTGAAACTATCCTTGAGCTAACAGTATATGCGGCACTCTTTTGGATAACAGCAACATTGGTTATATTGTTTTTTGCCTATAAGTTTGTTCGCGGCGGCTTTAAAATCAGCTTTAAGGCTTGGCATACCCTCGCCTTTGCTAGCAGAAGACGCGGTATTGCCCAATTCAATAAAGGCTTAGCTGCTTATATGCTTGAAGATTATCAAACAGCAGAGCAGCTATTTGCCAAAAGTGCTGAGCCCGCAAAGCGTCAGCACAGTGCTTATTTACTTGCCGCGGCCGCCTCAGCGAAACAGCAACTCGATGCTAATACCAACCACTATTTAGCTTTGTTAGCGCAAGCGTCTACCAAAGAAGACAACACTAACCTTGCCAGTGTTATTGTAAAAGTTAAATTGTTAATGAACCAAGCAAACAATGAAGCCTATAAAAAAGCACGCAGCTTAATTGACGAACACCACAAACAAATTGGTCATGACGCCCGCTTACTTGCCTTAGAAATAAACTTATGCTTGGCTGAACAGCGCTATGAAGCGGCTATTGCTTGGTTAACGCTAGCACGTAAAGACAAAAACATTGCCGACAAGGTTGTGCAAGCTTGGGAAGAAACAGCTTATTATGGTGCGTTTAACGCGCTTATTATGCAAAAAAATCAAACTGATTTACAAGCTTATTGGCAAAGCCTTAGCCGTAAAACCAAGCAACGCGAAGCGGTGTTGTTTTCTTACTGCCGAGTATTAGCTGAACAGGGTATTAACGAGCCTCTGGTAAGCTTAATCGCCCCCAGACTCAAAAAACAGCCTAGTACACACTTTTTACAGCGTTTACGTAACTTACCGATAAAGCAAAATGATGCGCTGATCGCGATTGTACAAAAGCACCTTCATAACGATAGACACAATGCACAGTGGTTAAGCTGTTTAGGGCACTTAGCACTGATGAGCGAGCAATGGTCTATGGCAGAAAAAGCCTTTAGAAGCTTAATTAACCTTGAGGCGAACCAACAAGAAAAACAATATGACAAACAAGATTTACAAGCACTTGCACAAGCATTAATGGCAGAAGGTCAGCACCAAGCTGCCAATGAGGTATGGTTAAAAATTGCTAAGACCTAAACCTCATAAGGCTTCACTGCTAATATACATCTCGAATATATCGCTGCTGCAGTTGTAACGCCTCAACGTTTGACTGCCCAAGCACTTCTATTAACGTTTGGTGAACGCTTTCGCCCATGCCGGTTAAACAGCCGCAAACATAAATAAAAGCGCCTTTTTCTACCCATTTGGTAAGCATTTTATCTTCTTGCAATAGTATGTTTTGTACATATTTAGGGTGTTGCGCATCATTAGAATACGCACAGCTTAATTGTGTTAACACGGTTTTTTGCAGTGCAAATAATTGCTGATTAACCGGTAATAACGGCTGACTATTGCGCTCACCAAAGATTAACCAACTATCGCCAATTTGTTTTTGTCCTGAGAACTGCCGTGCCGCTATCTGAGCTTTTAAACCGGCCAAACCACTGCCAGCACCAATCAATATTATCGGTTTACTTTGGTCTATGTGATGATGTAAACCCACGCCTCTCATTTGCCCTTCAATAACACTGCCTATTTGGCAAGTATTACTTAAAAAACCAGAAGCTAGACCAAAATTTATGCCTTTACTTTCTTTGGTTGCATCGGTTAATGCGCTAGCGTTAAGCGCAGGGTTAGTTATGTTGTTTTTTTCCAGTAAGCGAACAATAAGCGTTAATTGCCCTGTTTGTGGTACGGAGGCAACCGAGTAACTGCGTTTGGCTAAATAAGGTAGTTTATTTAATAACTCGTCAATTGCATACGGGCAAGATGTCGGTAACTCTCTTACTAACAACCACTGCTTTAGTGGCTGTTGGCAGCCTTGATGGGTTAGCCAAGTATTACCATTAAAATTATGTTCTCGTAGCCAATCCTCTACAAGTACCATTGGTTGCTCTGGTTGTACATCAATTAAATCACCTGCTTGCCAATGAGGTAATGGGCCAACACTAGAAAAACTTAATTGAAATAATTTTGCATCGTTACAACCAGGGTTAAGTAGCTCGCGCTTGGTGAGTTGCCAATATTGCGCTGTTTTCACTTCAGACTTGAGTGCTGGGGCGTTATCTACTTTAATCCAATTGGGCGTAATACTAGCCAAATCGGTTGTTTGTTCGTTGTACTTGTCTACAGTAATCATCTCTTCGAGTGATTGCGCACCTGCTGCCTTCATCATTTGATCAACTTGGTAACCAAAGGCGCAAAATTTTGGGTAGGTGCTATCGCCTAATGCAATAATGGCGTAATGCAAATGATGTAAGCGTTGACTAGACAGCACTCTTGACAACCTAGCAAAAAAAGCTCCATTATCCGGTGCTTCGCCGTCGCCATAAGTACTGACAACAAATAATATTTTTTCAATGTGCTTTAAATGTTCAAGTGTTAGGGCGTTTAAGGCGATGACACTTGACGGTTGTGTGAGGTTCAACGCCGATGCACAGCGTTTGGCAATCGCTTGGGCATTACCTGTTTGACTGGCATAGGCAATTAATATCGATGCGTTAGCCGCTGGCGCGCTAGAAAACTTTAAGCGATGTAAGCGCCACATCACCGCACAAAGTGCCAACCATGCCGCACTTAAAACAACAATAATAAATAGACTTTGCATAAAATATTTAAACCAAACAGGTGAGTAGTTACTTTAGCAGCACGTTAGTCAGCCTACGCCAATGCAAGCAGCTGACTAACGGTTGTAAACTATGCCGTCATTACTGTGGAAAAACAGCAAAGGTTGCGCTGTAACTACCAGTACGGCTTGTTGCTGGAGCTTTTGCTTTATCATCTTCAAATTCAGCCTCTAGTAAATACATACCCGCTGCTGGCCAAGTAATATTCACGTAGCCTTTGGCATCAGTTACTAGGTCAATTTGATTTTGCTCATTGCGATAACGCGTATTGCCTTTAACAATAGCTAATTTTACACCAGCAACTGGTTTACCATGAAATAAAAATTGAAACTTTGCCGTTTCACCAACAAATAGGTCATTGGGGTGGGTCTCAGGCACTAGCTCTAAGCCCGAGTTGGTTGGCTCAAACACTTTTTCTGTTGGCTCACCTGCGGTAACAAATGTTTCTAAACGACGGTAAGAGCGTGATACTTTTAACGCATCAGCGTTTTTAGGTACTTCTGTTGCAAAGTCAGCTTCATTGGCGACCTTACCACGCGCCGGCCATCTTTTGCGCTTACCTTCTTTGTCTTTCCATGACGCACGTAAACCGCCAGAAGCATAACCAATTTTATAAGTACCTTCTGTCACTAAGTTTACGTCAAATGTAGAGCGGAACTTACCTGTGTGTGCGTTAACTACATCAATTGATTTACCTGTTGGGTCTTGTACCATTAAGCCTTTCATACGTAATGGTACATACTCAAAAACAAATAAAGAATTTGAAACTGCTGCGTCAAAAGTAACCCAAGGTGCTTCTCCTGATAAGCTAGTACTGCTGGGTAAAATCCATGCTCTGTGGGCATTAGCGCTTAAACTCAAGGTTAAACTCATCGCCACTCCAATAGAGAGTAATGCCTTAAATGGTGTAGATATTTTCATTGTTTTATTCCTTAACTGTTAATTTTTTATTAATTTAAAGTGACTTTAACAACACCTAGTTCAGTGCTGCCTTGCGCTTTTAATGGGTATTTATTTGATTGCAGTGGCAATTGCAAAGGAATATTTAACACTTCTTTGCCGCCTACTTCTCTTGATGCCTCAATACGCAATTGGTATTCGCCTGCCGGTAATGCCTTAAATTGCTTTAGAGCAATGGAAATAACATGGTTTCCAGGCCCTTTGGTTGCAGAAGTTAAACCATCAAACGGTTGTGCTGCTTTTCGACCAATGCGTCGCCACCATTGGCGAATGTCTTTCAGCCATTTTTTCCCTTCGTCATCTTTCATGTCATGGTCATACCATAACGCTATTTGTTTGCCTTTACGGCTGCTATCTTCTAACCATATAGCAACATACGGCTTATGATACTCTGCAACCTTCATCCGTGGTATTTCTACCCCAATTAATAAACTATCAGCGGCGAATGTGACACGACTAAAAATAATACCTAATGCTAGAACGGCACAAAGTGACATGTTGAAAAAAACATTACGACTCATTAGTTTTCCTTTTAAATTATGTTGGCTGTAACCTGACAGCTTAATTAATGTAAACTACTTAAAATAATAACAAGCGGGACCAGTATGCCTAATGACACCATTGGCCATGTTGATAAGCGAAACCCAGATTGTTTGTACAATAACCACAAACCACTCAAACAGAACACAATACAAATAACGGCAAAGATATCAATAAACCAGCGCCAAGCATCATTGGTGTAACGGCCTTTATGCAAATCATTAAAAAATGAAATCCAACCGCGATCTGTATGTTCATAAATAAGCTCACCGCTTTCAAGGTCAATAGAAAGCCAGGCGTCTACACCAGGGTTTGGCATTGACAAATAAAACTCTCCATCGCTTAATTCACCCACGGCATTTTTGGCGATATACACCCCGTGCTCTGCAACTAAATAGTCACTGACAACACTGAGTAAGGTGGTTTTTCCTTCTTCAATAGCGAACCAAGGTTGCAGCAAGTTGGCCGGTAACTCTATTTCAAGTGTAGTGATCTCTGAGTTTGCAGGAATATCACCAGCATGGTTAAGTGTAATACCCGTCCAAGAAAAAAACAGCATACCTACACTACAAATGGCCGCACTGATCCAATGCCATTGCCGTGCGTTACCCAAAGATATTGTCATATGCTGTTTCCGTGTTACTCGTTATTTGTTTTTAGTTAAAATGAAGCGTTAATGCTTACCCAATAGCTACGTGCTTTATCTTTAATGTTGTAATCATCAGTAAAAACCACTTCGTCGTCATCGTATGAATATAAACCGTCGTTATCTAAATCAACATAACTTGTTGTATACGAGGTAAAGTCTTCATTAAGTAAGTTGTTTACGCGTAAGTTAACTGTGAGATTATCAGATATTTTATAGCGAGCGCCAAAGTTTACCGCACTATAGTTTTTGTAATAAAGAGGTTTATCTAAGACACTATTCCAGTCTCTATAGCGATCTGAACGTATTTCTAATTGCAAATAAGCATTCAGCTTTTCTGTGATTGTCCAGTCAGTATTTACATTGGCCATATGTTCTGCCGTATTCGTTAATGGTTGACCTGCGCTTACACCGCTTTTTTGCTCACTATCTGTCCAGGTGTAGTTAGCACTAACATTCCAATTGTCTGTCATAGCGACCCTGCCCGCCACTTCAATACCTTGAATATCTACTTTGTCTATATTTATTTTTTGACTATAGGTTGTATAACCTAATTCATCATAAGCACCGAGGTTTACACAAGGGCGCACTCCTGCGGTTGCCTCACAACTTTGCACAGTGTCGCCTCGTGCAATTTTGTCTTCAAATTTAGTATTAAAGTATGTAATGTTGAAATTATGCCCTGCTTCACTATCACTCCAATATAGGGCAATTTCACTGTTAACACTGGTTTCTGGCTTTAAATCAGGGTTACCTGCAAAAGGAGATGTTCCTTGGCCACCAAAACCTGTGATGCCATCATATAAATCTGTTGTTTGTGGTGTTTTAAAACCAGTGCTGACCCCTCCTTTAATTGTCCAATTATCTGACAGGGTATAAACCGAGTATAAGCGCGGCGAAATGTTGCTACCAAAAACATCGTGATTATCGTATCGAACCCCAGCGGTAATCGTTAAAGGGTCAATAACGGTCCAGTTATCTTCAATGAAAAAGGCATACATTTCTTGCTCTTGCACCCCATTTACTTGGTCATCTTCTAAGCCAAATACCCCATCAAGTAACTCACCTTGTGTAACTTGAGTACCAATAACAAATGTATGGTACCCCGCAAAATCTTCTACCGGAATGTCTAAACGAGCATCAAAAGTATATTGGCTACTTTCTAACGGGCGTTGATTTCTAGGTAAAAATGTTTCTTCTGCCAAGGCTTTACGGTCAGCCTCTGCCATACCAGCATACTCACCAGTCGCATAATACATTTCGCCTAATAACTTCCGCTCTTCTACACTTAACGGCATAGTGCGGCCATTATTTTGTGTATCAACATAAGCTAAAGAAACAAAGGCACGACCAAAGTCCCAATCACCATTATATGTTAATGACCACCATTGGCGGTCAAATTCTTGTGTGGCGGCATAGCCGGCACGCGGGTTTACTTGACCGTTTTTTTCTGCCCAAATAGATTCGATATTATCTTTTGTGCCTAACGGGTAGCTAATACTGCCACTTTCAACATCATAGTTTGGTGTATTGTCATAGGCTTGATGAGAGTTATCATAATCAAAACGTAGTCTGTGATCATCTCCTGGTGTAAAAGATAAAGAGAAGCCATATTGTTGATTGGTGTTATCTACAGTTTTACCACCGCTGCCAAATCCTAATGAACGATAGTGTATATCGCCATTTGAATCTACCGCTGGCTCAAATTCTGGTGATGAGGCTAAACGTTCATAAATACTTCCCCGCAAACCTAAATCTAACGTCCCTTTAATTAAAGGCCCCATTACCGAGAAATCAGTGGTAATGTCATCACCAAATTGGTCATCACTTTGTAAGCTTCGACCAAAACTTAATGAGCCCGACCATTTACCTTGAGATTTTTTGGTAATAATATTAATAGCACCACCTAGCGCGTCTGCACCATAGAGTGTAGAAGCAGGGCCACGGATAACTTCAACACGCTCAATTGAGTCTAGTGGCGGAATATGACCAAAGGCATTACCACCAAAGTTATTCGGATAAATATCACCATGATTGTTTTGGCGTTTACCATCAACTAACACTAAGGTGTATTCACTCGTTAAACCACGCATACTAATTGAGCCTTGGCCACTTTTGTCACGGCTAGTTCCCACATCAATACCTTCTTGATATTTAATGGCATCTAGCAAGGTTGTAAATGGACGAGTTTGAATATCATCGGCAGTAATAATTGAAATGCTGGCCGGTGCAGCGGTAAGTTTTTGCTCGAAGCCTGTTGCAGTAACAACCATATGCTCTAGTGGTTCAAACGTTTTTAGTTCTGCCGTGTTTGCAGTTTGTGCGTAAACATTTGAACAGCAAGCCAAAGCAATACTCAGCGCTAATGATTGATGTTTAAAGTTGATATTCATTGAAAAATCCCTTGTAAAAAGTTGTGTTGTTATTTTTAATGCGGGCACTTTACAAAACACAATCAAGAATGTCAATGATAACCATTATCATTTAGTAATCATATTGAATTGAGGTATTTTATTATGGGATAAAGTTATTCGTCTAAAACGGTGGTCGCTTAAAGCGCATGGGGTAGATAAAATATAGCTTTACGTTGATGTCAGCTAAAGCAGAAGAAAGGCATGTTAAGCAAGTTTATAATAACGCCAGAAACCTGCTTAGGCTTTGACGCTATACATCCTTGTACAACGCTTAGCGCTCATTTGTTGTTAGATAAAAGCAAAAGCATCTCCATACATGTGCTCTAACAATGCACCACGTTCAATAAAGTCGTCACGAATTACACCAACCATTTCAAACCGCCCAGCAAGGTATATATCGTAAGCTTCTAAATTATCAATGTCGTGCATAACCGCTTGATGCACTAAACCTGTTTTACCTTGCCAGCTTTCCATGGTACCCACATTTTCAATCACGGGGATAAAGTTAGCATGGGGTAACTTAGCAATAATAGCTGCTGTTTCTGCTAACTCATAAGCTGCTGAAAGCTCACGTAAGCCCCAATATACCATAATATGGCGTTGTGAGTTTTGTTCCGCTAAATATTCAAACATTGATTTTATATACGAAAACCCTGTGCCCCCTGCCAGTAATAATAAGGGTCGTTCACTGTCGGTCCGTAGCTGAGCTGTCCCTAACGGGATTTCAACCGCAACAGGTTTATTGTTGGCCAGTGCGGCTTGCAACCGCTCAATCACTTGCATTGGGTAACTATTCGCGACAAAGGCACCAATTTGCAGTTCTATCAGCTCATTATTAGGCGAGCTCGCAATAGAAAATGCACGCTTATCGTCCTCGCTCATGACAAAATTTAAGTATTGGCCGGCAGCAAAGTCGACTTTTGTTTCTGGTTTTAGTAGCACTTTATAAACATGAGCCGTTAGTGATGTTAACGACACAATTTGACAATTAACTATATTCATTCATTAAACCTTTCTGTAAAATTTTTTAATTATTTGCTACTGGCAAAATATCAAGCTCATGCCATATTTCATCAACTTGCTGCTTGATAGCTTCATCCATAACAATAGGCTCACCCCATTCTCTATTGGTTTCACCTGGCCATTTATTGGTCGCGTCTAAACCCATTTTTGAGCCTAGACCAGATACAGGTGAAGCAAAATCTAAATAGTCGATCGGGGTGTTTTCTATTAATACGGTGTCTCGGCTTGGATCCATACGTGTAGTCATCGCCCAAATAACATCTTCCCAGCTTCTTGCATTGACATCATCGTCACACACAATAACAAACTTTGTGTACATAAATTGACGTAAAAAAGACCAAACTCCCATCATCACGCGCTTAGCATGTCCTGCATACTGTTTTTTTATAGTGACTACGGCTAAACGGTAAGAACAGCCTTCGGGAGGCAAGTAAAAGTCTTGAATTTCAGGAAACTGTTTTTGTAAAATAGGCACAAAAACTTCATTTAAAGCCACCCCTAAAATTGCTGGCTCATCAGGTGGTCTACCGGTATAGGTACTGTGGTAAATAGGGTCTTTACGCATCGTAATATGAGTGACAGTAAAAACAGGGAAGTCATCAACTTCGTTGTAATATCCCGTGTGGTCACCATAAGGCCCTTCTGGTGCTGTTTCATCTGGATCTAAGTAGCCTTCTAAAATAATTTCTGCGGTAGCAGGCACTTCTAAGTCATTGCTTATCGATTTCGTGACCTCTGTTTTAGCGCCACGTAATAATCCGGCAAAGGCGTATTCTGACAGTGTATCAGGTACGGGTGTCACGGCACCTAAAATGGTGGCAGGGTCTGCCCCTAGTGCAACAGAAACGGGGTATTTTTCCCCTGGGTTAGTTTTCTTAAACTCTTGAAAGTCAAGCGCGCCACCACGGTGAGATAACCAACGCATAATAACTTTATTTTTAGAGAGTACTTGTTGCCGGTAAATGCCTAGGTTTTGTCGCTCTTTATGTGGCCCTTTAGTCACCGTTAATCCCCAAGTGATTAAGGGAGCCACATCGCCTGGCCAGCACGTTTGAATTGGCAATTTCGATAAATCAACCTCATCGCCACTAAGTACTATTTGCTGACAAAGTGCTTTTTTAACCAGTTTAGTTGGCATGTTAAGCACTTGCTTATAAATAGGTATTTTACCTAATGCATCGCGAAATCCCGTTGGTGGTTCAGGCTCTTTAAGCATAGCCAGTAGCCTACCAACATCACGCAATGCTTCGATATTATCTTGCCCCATAGCCAAAGCCACACGCTCAGGCGTACCAAAAAGATTGGTTAATACGGGAACATGGTATGGCTTGCCCTGTTCATCTACCGCATTTTCAAACAGTAACGCAGGCCCTTTAGCACGCAAGGCCCTGTCGCTAATTTCAGTCATCGTTAGGTGGGTAGAGATAGGACTACTAATACGCTTTAACTGGCCTACTTTTTCTAACTGGCTGATAAAATCTCTTAAATCATTATATTTCATATAGTTTTCCATTATAGAGCAAGTAAACGCTACCTTGATGTTAAAAAATGCTCTTTAATTAAACCAGATAGACTGGATGCGAATATCTAAAAAAAAACCAGCCACAATGACTGGTTTTCGGTAATACGACAATATATTATTTACGTTTCATTGAATCGAAAAATTCATTGTTGGTTTTGCTCATGGCCAGTTTATCAATAAGGAACTCTATCGCGCCTATTTCATCCATTTCATGCACAATTTTGCGTAAAATCCACATTTTTTGTAATTCATCAGGTTTAGTAATAAGCTCTTCACGACGCGTACCACTACGATTAATATTAATCGCTGGAAAAACACGCTTTTCAGATATTTTACGTGACAGGTGTAATTCCATATTACCTGTACCTTTAAACTCTTCGTAAATTACTTCATCCATTTTCGAACCGGTTTCTACTAGTGCTGTCGCGATAATGGTTAAGCTACCACCCTCTTCAATTTTACGTGCTGCACCAAAGAAGCGTTTGGGGCGATGCAGTGCATTCGCATCAACACCACCGGTTAAGATTTTACCAGAGGAAGGTATAACTGTGTTATAAGCACGCGCTAAGCGGGTAATTGAGTCGAGTAGAATAACAACATCTTTTTTATGCTCAACCAAACGCTTAGCCTTTTCGATTACCATTTCAGCGACTTGCACATGACGACTAGCGGGCTCATCAAATGTTGACGCAATAACCTCACCTTTTACTAAGCGATCCATTTCTGTTACTTCTTCCGGTCGCTCATCAATAAGCAAAACCATTAGTTCGGCATCTGGTTGATTATGGGCAATACTTTGGGCAATATTTTGTAATAATAACGTTTTACCTGCTTTGGGTGGTGCAACAATTAAACCACGCTGCCCCTTACCTATTGGTGATGCTAAATCTAAAATACGAGCAGTTATGTCTTCAGTAGAGCCATTACCACGTTCCATGGTAAATCGTTCGTTTGGGTGAATAGGTGTTAGGTTTTCAAAGAGGATTTTATTACGAGCGTTTTCTGGGCGGTCAAAGTTAACTTCTGTAACTTTCAATAAAGCAAAGTAGCGTTCACCTTTTTTGGGTGAGCGTATTTTACCTTGAATTGTATCGCCTGTTCGCATGCTAAAGCGACGAATTTGACTAGGCGATACATAAATATCATCTGGTCCAGCTAAGTAAGATGAGTCTGCTGAACGTAAAAAGCCAAACCCATCTTGTAGAATTTCTAAAACACCGCCACCAAAAATATCGTTATCATTTTCAGCATGTTTTTTTAATATAGCAAATATTATATCTTGCTTGCGTGTTCTAGCGAGGTTTTCTAGCTTCATTGTTTCGGCTAGTTTAACTAATTCATTGATGGATTTTTCTTTTAATTCGGTAAGGTTCATAGGGGGTTTCTTAAATTATTTTAAGTGTTTATGCCTGAGGCGATTGCCAACGGCAGTATATGTTAAATATGATTTTATAATCTTCGTATCTAATATTGACGCTATTTATATAATAATGACGCTAAAAAACTAGCAAATAAAGACAATAAAATAGGGATAAAGGGGTGTTGTTTTTTACTCAGGGCAACAATTTAGCATTAAAAATGAACTAGGTAAAGGCGCTAATTAAAATGTAAGAAAAAAAATATGGATTTTTTATTATATCCTCCAAGCACTGGCGCTAGCATACTTGCCTTATAAATAATAAGCCGCCGCTGTTAAATAGGTAATAAAAATGCCGCGTACCAAAAAAATAGCGGCATTAAATTAGTAGAAATATGAAGCACTATGCCTTAAAGGTTTTTATCTAAAAACTCTTTTAATTGAGTTTTTGAAAGTGCACCAACTTTAGTGTCAGCAATTTCACCATTTTTAAATAATAACAGGGTTGGTATCCCTCTCACACCATATTTGGGTGGTGTATCTGAGTTTTGGTCAATATTTAATTTAGCTACAGTGACCTTGCCTTCATATTCGGTAGCAATATCATCAAGCACTGGCGCTATCATTTTACAAGGGCCACACCATTCAGCCCAAAAATCAACTAATATTAAACCAGATGCTTTTAAAACATCTGCTTCGAAACTGTCATCAGTTAGCTGAATAATTTTGTCGCTCATCTCTTTCTCCGTTCATTATGGCATTAGCGCCGATCTATAAATTATAGTATTTACTGTTTCGATAAAACCTTTATATTATATTAATGGGGTTTAGTTACTAAAAGATCAAGTTTTGATTTAAACTTAATGCACTTTAATCACGCTAAAATAAAATTAGTTATTAACTAATTAAAAGGTGTTAAGCTAGCGCCATGAAAAAAACACACTTAACTGAAATAAAATTCGCAGACTTAAATCTTGCTCCGCAAGTAGTAACCGGATTAGAAGCTATGGGCTTCGAACATTGTACGTCTATTCAGGCGAAATCCTTACCTGTGCTGCTTCAGGGCACTGATATTGCTGGTCAAGCGCAAACAGGAGAAGGTAAAACCATTGCTTTCTTAGCGGCAACTTTCCATCACTTATTGCAAACAAAAGAAGCACCAACACATAATCAACCTCGAGCATTAATTATGGCGCCTACGCGTGAATTAGCGATTCAAATTCACCGTGATGCCATTGAAATGTCGAAAAGTACAGGGTTACGCCTTGGTGTTGTTTATGGTGGCGAGGGTTATGAAAGCCAGCGTTTAGCGCTAGAACAAGGGGTTGATATTTTAATTGGCACCTGTGGTCGTTTAATTGATTACATGAAGCAAGGCATATACAACTTAAGGCATACTGAGGTTGTTGTACTCGATGAAGCAGATCGAATGTTCGATTTAGGCTTTATCAAAGACATTCGTTATATGTTTAACAAAATGCCTGCGGCTACAGAACGTTTAAGCATGTTATTTTCGGCTACTTTATCATTTCGTGTCAAAGAGCTTGCTTTTGACCACATGAATGACCCAACCAGTGTAGAAGTAGCGCCTGAGCAAAAAACTAATACACGTATAAGTGAAGAACTCTTTTACCCCTCCAATGAAGATAAAATGTCTCTTTTACAAACACTTATCGAAGAGGACTGGCCTGAAAAAGCCATTATTTTTGCTAACACTAAACATGTATGTGAAAAAGTTTATGACCACCTCGTTGCTGATCAACTACGTGTTGGTTTACTAACGGGTGATGTACCTCAAAAAAAGCGCTTGAAAATATTAGAGCAATTCACTGAGGGTAGTATAGATTTTTTAGTGGCGACTGATGTTGCGGCGCGTGGTTTACATATTCCAGCCGTGACACATGTGTTTAACTATGACTTACCTGATGATTGTGAGGATTATGTCCATCGCATTGGTCGTACTGGTCGCGCGGGGGCAACTGGGCATGCTATTAGTTTAGCATGTGAGCAATATGTATTTAATTTACCAGACATTGAAGCATATATAGAGCACTCGCTTCCGGTAACAAAATACGATGCTGATGCATTAATTGACGATTTACCTAAGCCTAAACCCCGTCCTCGTCGCCAAAGACCTAATTCAGGTCGCCCTGGTGGTAATAGACAAAACGGTAACAGTAATTACCGTGGTCGTCGATAAGCCTATTAGCCAAGTATTATGTCTATCTCTGATACAATACCACAGTACGATGTTAATCATTATGCTGTGGTTGATCTCGGCTCTAACAGTTTCCATTTACTGATTGTTAAGCGCCAAAAAAACCAACTAATACCAATAAGTAAAGTTAAACAAAAGGTGCGTTTAGCGGCTGGGCTAAATGAACAGTTACGCCTTAGTTCTGAAGCCATGAAGGGCGGTTTAGACTGTTTAACACTATTTGCCAAGCACCTTGCCAGTATTCCTGTCAATAATATCCGTATTATCGCAACAGCTACATTAAGAATTGCCACCAACCGCGATGAGTTTCTGGAGCAAGCCGATAAAATTCTACCCGTTAGCGTAAAAGTTCTCAGTGGTGAACAAGAAGCCGAGGCTATTTACAAGGGGGCGACCTATGCTTGTAGCACTCCTCCTGAGCAAAAGTGTTTGGTAGTCGATATTGGCGGCGCTAGTACTGAATTAGTAATAGGCCAGGGATTAACGGCCCATAAAGCAATTAGTTTAGATTTAGGCTGTGTAAGTTTTAATACTCGCTTTTTTCCTAATGGCCTATTAACAAAGTACAATTTTACTAGAGCAATCAATGCTGCTAGCCATATGATAATGCCTATCAGTGCAGATTTTATTCAACAAGGGTGGCAATCTGTTATTGGCCGCTCTGGCACACTACAGGCTTTAACTGAGATTTTATCTTATCGCCAGCAAACAAGAGCCCAACCACCAGCAATAACGGCTGATTTTTTACAAGAAATTCAGCAAGCCTTAATTGAATATAAATCCGTAGATAAGATCGCTTTTGATGGTTTGCGCCCCGATAGAGCTGCAGTATTAGCCAGTGGTTTATGTATATTAATCGCGCTCTTTAATTGTTTTAAAATTAAAGCGCTTAAATTATCTACAGGAGCCCTACGAGAGGGCTTATTATCAGAAATGCTAGCTACCCAAAAGAGCTCTGACTAAAGCGAGCAAACTTACTCTTTAACCCAAACACGGCTTACAATACGCTATGCTTGATAATTTTTTAATACAAAGCAAACTTCGCGTCAATAGCGAGCCTATTGTAAGTCAATTTATCGATGATATCAGGAAAAATAGCTGCGCGAGAAACACTTATTAAACCGAGATCTGGTTATTGATCTTCTTTTAACCACCTTGCAACTTGTTTCGCAAAATAGGTCAGAATACCATCAGCACCTGCTCGTTTAAATGCAAGTAAACCTTCCATAATACAGGGCTTTTCTGCTAACCAACCATTTTGAATCGCCGCCATATGCATGGCATATTCACCACTAACCTGATAAGCATAGGTGGGGACTTGAAAGGTATCTTTGACTCGGCGTACTACATCTAAGTAAGGCATGCCTGGCTTCACCATAACCATATCAGCCCCTTCTGCAATATCTTGTGCTACTTCGTGAAGTGCTTCATTACTGTTTGCGGGATCCATTTGGTATGTATGCTTATTGCCTCCTTTTATATTTCCTGCAGAGCCGACAGCATCACGAAATGGGCCATAATAATTAGAGGCATACTTTGCTGAATAAGCTAATATTTTTGTATTAACAAAACCATTTGCTTCAAGGGTTTCTCGAATAGCGCCAATACGACCATCCATCATATCTGATGGAGCTACAATATCAGCACCAGCTTGCGCATGGGATAGCGCCTGCTTTACTAAAATATCTTTGGTCACGTCATTTAATACGTAACCTGTTGCGCCTGCTTTATTTTCATCGCTCTCACTTAAAATACCGTCTTGGCCATGTATTGTAAATGGGTCAAGCGCTACGTCAGTAATAACAGCTAACTGCGGGAACTTTTCCTTTAATGCACGAACAGCACGCTGTGCTAATCCTTCCGGATTATAAGCTTCTTCTGCCATTAATGATTTTTTTTCGCTAGGTGTTACTGGAAATATAGCAATCGCCGGAATCCCTAAGCCAACCAGCTCTTGCGCCTCTTCAAGCAGTAAATCAATTGTTTTACGCTGTACGCCTGGCATAGAGTCAATAGTTTCTTGTCTATTCTCACCCTCAAGGACAAATACTGGGTAAATTAAATCGTTTACTGTCAGTTCGTTTTCGGCCATTAAACGCCGAGTAAAATCATCGGTACGCATACGGCGCATACGACGGGCGGGATACTGACCAAAAATATTATTACTCATGACTTCTTCCTAAGTTGCTGTGCTTATGATAAGTGTTTAGCAGTTTCTTGCTAAACACATCTATTGGTTAAGATAACCCACTACTGCCATGTCTATTGAATAGTATGAATAACTCACTATTAGCATAAACTTTTGGCCAGTACCTTGTTTGCTTTACATAAAACTATATCGCCTCATTTAGAAGCGCTGCTATTATTACGTTTTGCCTACTTTTGTTTGATTCCGTCCATGATGTTTCGCTTGATAAAGTGCTTTATCTGCACCTGAAAATATTTGCTCTGGCTTAACATTATCTTGCTGCTCATAAGTAAATACACCATTACTGATGGTTAGTTGAATATTGAAGTTTTTGTAGATGCAAGCTTGTGTTTCAACTTTTTTTCTTAAGGTTTCTGCAAGCGCTACCGCTCCTTTTGTATCTGTGTCTGGCAATATTAAACAAAATTCTTCACCACCGTAACGAAAGGCCATATCACTACTTCGTTTTAAGCTTTGCTTAATATGTTCACTAAGCCATTGTAAACAATAGTCACCCGCTAAGTGCCCGTAAGTGTCATTAACCGTTTTAAAATGATCTATATCTATTAGGATTAAGCTCAACGGGGTTAAATTTCGTTTACTACGACGATATTCTGCGAGAATCTTTTGATCATAATAACGGCGGTTAAATAAACCTGTGAGTTCATCAAGAGTATTTTTTTTCTTGAGTTCAGCATTCACTTCTTCTAATTCTTGTAAGGCAATATTAAGCTCTAGTGTACGTTCTTGCACTCGGTTTTCTAATTCTTCTTGGCTTTGTGATTGTAATGTTAATAACGCTTGATGATCTCTTTCAGACGCAATCGCACTGGCTAGTGCTTGGCGCTGAGCCTCTTGTTTATCAAGTAATTGATAGCTGTACTGACGGCTCATTAGTAAGGTAACTAATAAACAATTAGTCCAGAATAAAATGCCATAAAATAAACTTCGGTAAGTTACAAAGCCTATATCAAGCCAATTAACTGAAACAATAACCACTAATACAAAGCCTAATTGCATTGCCATAACAAAAGAAAAGAGCAATGCTAAGCGGCTGCTTTGTTTTTGTAAATACAACCCTAATACCATTAAAAATAGGTTAACTAATGTATAAATAGCCATGCTGATAGCAATATTATCTACTACTGATAACTTAAGGCTTAAAGGGATGTACAAGAGTAAAATTAAAATATAAAGACGAATGGTCTTATAGAGACTGTAAAACCTTATTTTTAAACGAAAGAGTAGAGTAGTGAATAATAATAAAAATACGGCTGATATTGCCGACAGCACAGGAATTTCGGCCCCTATTAACCCTGGCGCATCTGGAAATAAGTAACTTAAGTTAAAACCAAGCATCGCGGAAAGCATGCAGGTATTCGTTAAAAAATAACTGCATAGTATAAGAATCGGTTTATCCTTAGTTGCAAAAAATAACAACATGATGGCCACTGAAAGAAAAAATAAACCACCAACAAAAATACCTTGTTGAAATTGTAGTGCATCACCCGCTTCAATATATCCAGTAACTGAATACACTTTTATCGCAGAGCGAAGTTGTGTCGCGCTTTCTACCGATAAATATATAATTGTTTGTGAATAGGGTGCTACTGTAATGTTAGTCGTGAGATTATTACCTCGTTGCAACTGCATTATTTTTTGTGTTGTATCGCCATCATCTCCAACTAGAAACAACGCTACCTGTTCCATTCTGACTTGATTGGCTACTTCAAGGTATACTGCCTTTTCTATTTTGCGGTTATTAGTTAATTCAAAAGCAAACCAATTCTTACCTGTTTGTATTTCTATATCGCCATTGGCTAAATTTTTTTGTTGCCAGTTTATTTCAGTGAAATCTCGGACAATACTTAGTGTGTGCGCCTCTGGTTCAAGCCAATACAAATAGTTAACAATAAGGTGTTTATCTTGATTTAGCTGATAGGAAGGAACTTTTACATTCGCTTGTGCAGCAGGCATCACTAAAAACACTGAAATTATCATCAATAAGATCAGTATGGTTTTTAATAGTTGATTAAAAAACATAAATATAGTGCTGCTTAATATAAGGGCTAAGTAGAGATGTTAAAAGCTTGTTGTGCGTTAATGCTAGTTTGACAAGCTAAATCAATGGGGTCAAGCGCTATAATACTGGCTATTTTGTCAATAACAAAAGGCAGGTAACTGGGCTCATTACGGCTAGTTTTAGGTTTTGGTCTGATTGTTCTGGGCATCAAATAAGGCGCATCGGTTTCTACTAGCAGGCGGTCCAAAGGAATTAACTTTACAATTTCTTGTAAAGAGGTGCCTCTTCTTTCATCGCATACCCACCCCGTGATCCCAATATACATACCTGCATCTATGCATTGTAACAATTCTTCTTTGTTTCCAGTAAAGCAATGAGCAACCATGGCAGGCACTTTGTCAACATAGGGTTTTAATGCTTTAAACCAAAGTTCAAATGCATCCCTTTGATGTAAAAATAGTGGCATACAAAGCTCTGCCGCTAACTGTATTTGCGCCTTAAATACTGTTAATTGTTGAGTAGGGCTAGAAAAGTTTCGATTGAAGTCTAAACCGCACTCGCCTATTGCTTTAACCCGAGGGTGGCGTGCTAGCTGTGCTAGGTCTGCTAAATAATTGCCATTGACCTCATCAGCATAATGCGGGTGCACACCTGCAGTGGCGTATAAGACATTGGGAAATTGTTCTTGATAGTGTTGGCAAAGCGCTAACGCTTGCTCGCTTTCATTAACGTTAGTTCCTGTGATAATTAAGTGAGTCATCCCTTTACCTTTAGCACGGGTTATTAACTCAGATCGGTCTTTATCAAAGCGCTTATTGGTTAAATTAACCCCAATATCAATCATTACTTAAGTCGCTTAACTCGTATTGTCCTATTACTACCTTCTTTTGATAAGTACACAGCACCCAGACCTCCTTTATTTAAATTAACCCTATCGCCTAGGGATAGTCTAAGGCTAGCAGAATCTGTTTGTTGCCATTTTTGGCCATTATCAAAATCAATAACCCACTGGCCCCGAAGTAACTTTTTAAGCCTGCTAATCGTCGCAATAATGCTGTCAGGGCTTTGTTCATTTTCCGGTTTCTGTAAGTTTTCGCTGGCAAAGGCGTCTATTTTTTTAGCTGCAACAAGCTCTGCGTCTGTGGCTTGGCTATTACGACTTGTAACCGCTGCCCGTTCCGCCTTATTGACAGCAGTTAAAGAGGCTAAATTTTTGCTTGCTAACTGATCAAAACAGACTAAACGTTCATCATCATTAGCGAGGGTAGTACAATGTAGCATACGCTTATTAAGCTCATTATTTTCTGCCAATGCGCTCCATGACAAAAAACTACCAAGCAAACTAAGCAGTATAATAAATTTTACGCTCATGAATTATCCTTCTCTAAGTCTAAGCCTTCGTCTTCTTTATTATATAAAGACGCAACAATAATACCAATTTCAAATAATATTAACATAGGTATTGCCAGCATAGACTGAGAAATGATATCGGGTGGGGTGAGCAGCATACCCATAACAAATGCAGCAACAACAACATAAGGACGTTTTTTTCGTAGGCTATTAGGTGAAGTAACACCGGTCCAACACAATAAAATAATGGCTACCGGAATTTCAAAGGCTGCACCAAAAGCAAAAAATAGCTTTAATACAAAGTCTAGATAACTACTGATGTCAGTTGCTATTACCACTCCCTCAGGTGCAACCGAGGTAAAGAAGGCAAAAACCACAGGAAAAACGATAAAATAGGCAAACGCAATACCACTGTAAAACAATAGCGTAGATCCTAGCATTAACGGTGCTACTAGCCTTTTCTCATTTTGATATAACCCCGGCGCAATAAAAGACCACATTTGATAGAGAATATGTGGCATAGCAAGAAAGATTGAAAGCACTATCGTTAATTTAAAGGGTGCAAAAAAAGGTGATGCAACATCTGTTGCAATCATTTGCGAGCCAATTGGCATAGTTTTGAGCAGCGGTTGTGCTAAGTATTGATATATATCTTGAGCAAAATACACTAAACAACAAAAAACCAACAACACCCCTAAAACGGCACGAAGTAACCGAGATCGTAACTCAAGTAAGTGATCGAAAAGTGTAACAGTTTTTTCAATACCTGGTGTAGTGGTCTGGTCTTGCTTTGTTGAGTTCATTATTCTTTTTTATCGTTATCTACATCTATAGTAGAATCATGAGTTACTGGCGAAGATAGTATCTCATTGTTGTTCAACCCGTCATCTTCATTTGACTTTTTGTCTACATGTGTAGCTTTATTCGTATTAGATGTAGCTAAAGAACTAGAAATCATCGAATCTAAAGCTGAGGTATCTACTTTTTTAAATGGTTCATTAACCATCGCTGCAGCCTCTTTTAAAGATTTAAGAGATTCAGCTACTTCCGGGGATAAGTTTTTCATTCCCCCCTGCTCAGCTTTTTTTAAATTAGCATGTAATTCATGAACCCTTAATTCTTCTGTTAGCTCTGACTTTACTGTATCACTGAATTTACGCACACCAGTGATCCAACCTTTCACTGTTCTTATAGCCACAGGTAAACGTTCTGGACCAAGTACAACTAAGCCTATAATAGCAATAAGCATTAATTCCCAAAAGCCAATATCAAACATGCGTTATGCCTGGCTGTTTTCTTTTTTGCTTTCTTTGTCGTCCACTTCAGTTTTTGCAGCGGTATTATCCCCTAAAGAGTCCGTGCTATTTTGTGATTTTTTCGTTGCATCAGTTTCATCCGACACAGCGTTTTTAAACCCTTTAATAGCTGATCCTAAATCACCACCTAAATTACGTAATTTTTTAGTACCAAATAATAAAATAACGATCACCGCAATAATTAATAATTGCCAAATACTGATACCGCCCATAACAAACTCCTATAAACTATTTGAGCCTAGTATACACTGAAATATATTCACTAAACGAGCGAAAGCATCGATTGTTTAACAAATTTATGCGCTATAACAATAACTGCGAGCAATTATAGACTTTATCAAGATAAATTTTTAACTTAATTGTTTTTTATATTATAAAGTAAGACAGAAAAGCACTTTCAAGCTCATTAAATTATTACCGGTTATCCCTGAACTTTTGAATAGTACCAGTTAGTATAAATCCAATAGAACAAGTGTAGAGTTGGTTACGCCAACATCATTTAGCGAATAGGTGTTTTAAGGGATATGATGATAGCGTTGATGCTTGTTCACAAGCATGGAACTCATTTGTTAGTGATGCGAAACGAGTAACAGAAATGTGCAGTAGAGATTGGATTGAATTAGGAACAATTTAAGGTGGAATGGTATTACTTTTCCTAAACCCTACAAAGCAAAAAGCCCGACGCTTTCGCATCGGGCTTCTCTAAAGAGAAGAACACCCACACGCTATCATCATCCGGCGCTACTGCGTTTCACTGCTGTGCGCCGCGGCTGTATTAGCGAATGGGTTCAGGTGGAGCCACAGCACTATTGTTGTATTTTTTAATAGCTAACAGCAAAAAGCCCGTCACTTTCGTAACGGGCTCTTCGGGTGTACCTTGCGGTACGAATAGAAGTTTAGCAATGTCCTACTCTCACATGGGAACTCCCACACTACCATCGGCGCTACTGCGTTTCACTGCTGAGTTCGGAATGGGATCAGGTGGTACCACAGTGCTATTGTCGCTAAACAAAAAAGGGACAATCTAGAAATTTGATATAAATAATTAACAATAAGTTCAAGTAACACGAGTACGTGATTTTTCTCTCTCTAGAGCGTAATTTTTGTCAAACTTTTTGACAGCGATAAATCGCTTAATAACGACGTAATTAACCGCGACGTGTAGGCTTTTCTACACGAGCTTTTCATTACTAAGTTAGTAAGTGACTTTAGCCTGTCAATAC